>CAIMWV010000013.1 GCA_903845295.1 Candidatus Staskawiczbacteria bacterium | reverse complement strand
GGTTTTAATTCTTCGGGATAAATTATGCGAGCCCAGGGATCTCCTATATAAGTCCGAATATTTAAATAATTAGTAATATAACGGTCTAGAAAATTTCCTAAAAGCGCCGAGCCGCCCGTTAAAACAATCTTATCTAAAATTTTATCTTGCCCCATGGCATCATAATAATTTTTTAATAAATATTTTATTTCTGTCAAAATTGGGCCCAGAGCATCCTCAACTGGTTTGGGAAAATTTGTCATCTGCTGCTGGGACATCATAATGCCTAAATCTAATTTATAGTTTTCTGCTTCAGAAATAGTAATTTTCAGGTTATCGGCAATCGCTTTTGTGATCGCTGAGCCGCCTACTCCAATACTGCGATTCATGACTGGGATGCCTAAATTAACAATAGATAATGAGGTCCGATTTTCGCCTATATCTACAATCATGATTAAAGATTGATCTGGCCCGACTAATGATCTCACTAAGGCGAAAGCTTCAATATCTAAATTAGTTAATTCAAAGCCAGACTGTCTAAAAATTTCTACATACTCTTTCACTATGTCATTTGGAGCAGCAGTAATCAAAAAACGCGCTAAATCTATTTTGTCATTATGCCCTGCTTTTTTAATTTCTTCGGTTGGCACTAAATTAAAATCAAAGGCCATTTCTTCTAAGGGTCGGGGCAGAATTTTCTTCAATTCTTCAGCTAATAATGATTTTATTTTAGGCTTATTTTCCAGGTCGCGTTTAAGTAAATTTGATAATTTTGCAACAGAAGTAAAAACCGAAGCAACAGGCAAAGCAGCCAAGGCAAAATTTGTCGTGACTTTTGCCCGATTAGCTACCTCTTTTAGCATGGTGGAAGTAATATTTTTATTACTAATAAAATCACCCATCAAAACATCACCCTTTGATTCTGTATAACCATAGGTCACCAATTGAGGCTTGCCTTGCTCAGGCTTGAGTTCCACTACTTTAATTGCGTCTGGCGACAAATCAACGCCTAAAAAACTTAATGGTTTGGCCATGTATTAATTGGTTAATTTAAACACAGATTAAAAATCACAGATAACACAGATATTATCAGTGTTATCAGTGAACAAAAATCTGTGTTTCACTTTCATTATACCACAAATCCGCTCTTCGCACAAAATCAGGCATGTTTATCCAGTTCCAAATTTAATAGTTTATCCGCCTCTTTATTTAATTCCCGGCCAATATGATGATAGCTGACTTTTTTTAGCTTAATCCCTGCATTCCAGGCTTTAATAAAAAGCGGCTGTAAATCTTTATCTTTTACTCTATATTCCTGGCGCATTTGTTTAACCACTAATTCACTGTCCAAATAACAATTAACTTCTTGCGGCTTTAATTCCTTGGCCAATTCCAAACCCTTAATCAAGGCTTTATATTCAGCCTGATTATTTGTGGCCTTGCCAATAAATTCAGCATATTTTTTTATAACTTTGCCCTTGTCATCAGTAATCACAATGCCAATTCCCGCTGGTCCTGGATTGCCCCTGGCGCCACCATCTGTAAAAATTTTGATTTTTTTATTCATAATTAATTTCATTATAACATAAATATCACAAAATATGCGGAAGATGAGATACATAGGTAACACTTTCAGATTGCCCAAAATGGCTAAAAAGGGCAAAATGAAGGGTTAAATACCTAATCTCATCAAATATGCTAAATGAATATTCAGATCAGTTAAGTTATTATTTGTTTCCTGACATCAAGCTCCTGGACAAGTACGAGCGCTGGCGCAAGGTAGCCAAGATACTTAAGGTTTCAAAGGCGGCGAAACAGCGTTTGGACTGGATAATATACAGTCATCAAGGCAACAGCCCGACAGATACCTGCCGGCATTACGGAATTGCCCGCAAAACCTTTTACAAATGGTTCAATCAGTTTGACGAAGACAACCTTTACAGTCTCTACAAGCTGGAAGATAAGTCCCGCGCGCCCAAGCATGTGCGCCAGCGCGAAATTACGCCAGTGGAGGAGCAGAAAATCATATGCCTGCGTAAAGGTCATCTCAGGTATGGCAAGGAGAAAATAGCCAAGATTTACGAAAGTGAATTCGGGGTCAAAATCAGTGCCTGGAAAGTGCAGTATACAATCAAAAAGTACAGGCTGTATTACAATCATGCTAAGGCGGAAAAAGTCAACAAAAGAAGGGCTAATACGAAGAAAATGGGCAGAAAGAAAAGGACTATTGAACTGGTTGGCAAGCTCCCGAGTTACAAGAAAAAAGCGGGATATATTATTTGCCTGGATACGATAACAATTTACCGGCTGAAATTAAAGCGTTATGTTTTTACAGCGATAGATAAATATGGTAAATTTGCTTATGCCAGATCTTATCAGACAAATACTTCAAAAAACGGCGAGGATTTTCTTTACAGGCTGAATTATCTTTTAGACGGACAGATACCGAGAGTCGGCCATGATAACGGAACTGAATTTAAAAAGTACTTTCAAAGGGCTTGCCTGAAGCTTGGCATCAAACAATACTTCAGCAGAGTTAGAACCCCAAAGGACAATCCCGACTGCGAAAGGTTCAACCAGACGCTGGAAACTGAATTTCTGGACTTGGGAAACTTCAACCCTGACGTAAAGCAGTTCAACAGAGCATTAACTGAATGGCTGATTGAGTACAACTTCCGCAGGCCGCATTATTCTTTAAATTACCAAACACCCCTTCAATTCTCTAAAGTGTTACCTATGTACTCATCTTGTACAAGTGGTTGACTTTTTCTGCCAATATGATATAATAAGATTATCCGTTTAAATAGCGGATTTTAACAATTAAGCTTTTAATCCGGTTTTACTGGTTAAAAGAGTCAAGGATTACAAAAACTATGGCTGAAAAATTTGCAGACAAGGAATTCATAGAATTCATTGTTAAATCCATCGTAGGCAACCCAGACGATGTGAAAGTTGAGAGAACAGTTGATGAAATGGGTGTTTTATTGACACTTCATATCAATCAAGCTGACATGGGTTATGTCATTGGCAAACAGGGCAATACTGCCCGCTCTATGCGCACCCTTTTAAAAATCGTTGGTGCCAAAAACAATGCTCGCGTCAATTTGAAAATTTTTGAACCAGAGGGTTCAAGACCGCCAAGACGTTCTCCAGACGTTGACACAGATGTTGTTGATGATCTGAAAATATAAATGTAAAAATTTTATAATCAAAACCACTCCGCAGCGCGGGGTGGTTTTGTTTTACGCAAGCCCTCTTGCAATAAATTGCTATATTTGTTAAATTTGAAGCAAATAAAACCCTAATAATTAATGGTAAAAATATGCGCAGATTTTTTTTCTTTTTTACGGCACTCTCAATTATTTTCTCGCCGACCATAGCTCTGGCTTCAGTTGGCAGTGTTGACCAATATGGCAACCACATTTGTCAGGACAATTGTTCATTATTGGGCTTGGAGAAGGGACAATCATATATTTATGACATTCCAACAGATCCCTCTTATTTAAGCGGTTATTTAAAAAAGCCAG
>CAIMWV010000012.1 GCA_903845295.1 Candidatus Staskawiczbacteria bacterium | reverse complement strand
CTGTTTTTCGCTTTGTTTTTTGCTTTGGCATTTACGATTGTGGCGACTATAAGATTTATACCCGTAATGAATCTTATATATGAAAAGGCTCCCGGAATATCAGGCTATTTTCCGCAGGACCTTACAATAAGCATTAAAAACGGGAAAGTTTCAACAAATGTCCAGGAGCCGTATTTTATAAAAATGCCTAAGGAGTTGAAAAATAACAGCGCCCGTTTGAATTCTGCCGATGTTAAAATAAACGGCAGCAGCGTTCAGTTAGATGCGTCTAATTTAGATAACTTGGTTGTTATTGATACAAAAGATAAATTTGATATAGATACTTTTAATTCATATAAAACATTCATGCTTTTGACCTCAGACAGTATCGTATATCTGAATAAAAATAACCAAATTTCCATAAACTCTTTATCCGGCATTAAAAACCTCACCCTTAATAGGGGAGCTGTCGCAGATTTTATAAATAAAATAAAACCATTTTTGGTTATTCTTTACCCGTTAGTTTTTGCAGGGGGTTATGTTCTCGGATTTATCTCTGTTTTTGCAGAAATGATATATCTCCTTTTTGGAGCTTTGCTGATATGGCTGGTCACAAGTATTAAAGGAATAAAGACAGGATATAAGAAGTCATATCAGTTGGGTATGCATTTGATGACTTCCGTTATTATCATAACCAGCATTGTATATATAATCCCGGGTAAGTTCACAATCCCATTTTTGTTTACAATTCTGCTGATATTGTCAGCCATATTAAATTTGCAGAAAAATACGCCGCAAGCCGCCGATATGTCAGGTTCTGATGCACCTATCGGATAAAAAGTATTGACATTCTTTTCAAAAAAGAATATACTATATACTATACAAAAAGAAGTGGCCACTTTACTCTAAAAAAATCGAAAACCCTCGCTAAGTAATTTTTTATTGCGTAGCGAAATTTGACATATCCAAAATAGAGCGAGGGGAAAATACCCTGGGTAAAAAAGGGTATTTTGTGTTTATAGCAATTTATAATTTTAAATTTTTATTCTCTTTTAAATATTTTTTAATTTGCAGGGTCGAACTCTCCCTGCAGCAAATTTATAAATGGCAGAAATTATAAGCAAAGTAAAAAATTTTTCAAAATCTAAACTTTCTTTTTCAACTCCCCACCTTTTGACGATGCAGAAGGAAACCTGGGAAGATTTTTGGAAGGTTAGGGTAAAAGAACTCTTAGAAGAAATTTCTCCGATCAGGGATTATACCGGCAAAGAATTTGAGCTTTGGTTTGGAGATTATAAGCTTTCAAAACCGAATTATATAAACGGCTTAGAGGCTAAAAAAAATAATGATTCTCTTGAAGCTTCTTTAAGGGTGAAAATCAAGCTCGTAAGCTTGAAAACAAAAGAAGTAAAAGAGCAGGAAGTATATCTTGCCGATTTTCCTATCATGACAGAGAGGGGAACTTTTGTTGTAAATGGAGTGGAAAGAGTTGTTGTCTCCCAGCTTATCAGGTCTCCGGGAGCTTTTTTCACCAACAGGACATGGAGGGGTAAAAATTATTTTGGTTCTAAAATAATTCCCAATAGGGGCGCCTGGCTCGAATTTGAAACAGAAGAGTCGGGATTTATCGGAGTTAAAATAAATAGAAAAAGAAAAGTGCCCGCTACCACCTTGCTTATGGCTTTAGGCTTGGACGGCATTGAAAAAGTTGAAAAAGCATTTAAAGATACAGATACAGGAGAAATAAAATATATAAAAGAAACCTTAAAAAGAGATACTTGCAAAGACCAGAAGGAAGCGCTGGTGGAAGTTTACAGGAGGTTAAGGCCCGGAGATTTGGTTACCCCGGATACAGCTCAGGATTTAATTTTTAATATGTTTTTTAATTTTGACAGATATGATTTGTCAAAAGTCGGCAGATGGAAAACATGGTTGAGGCTGCCCAATTTAGCTCCTAAAAATTTAGATAAAGAAATAACAAAAGAAGACAGGATATTAAAAATAGAAGACATAGTAGAAGTTGTTAAAGAGGTTATCAGATTGAATAACGACCCGATGGCAAAAGCAGATCAGGTTGATCATTTGGGAAATCGAAGGGTAAGAACATTATCTGAGCTTTTGCAGAATAGATTAAGAGTAGGGCTTATGAGAATGGAAAGAATCATCAAAGATAAAATGTCCACCTTGGAAGTTGATACCATAACTCCGATACAGCTTATAAACCCAAGACCAGTAATAGCTGTCATTAAAGAATTTTTTAGTTCTTCGCAATTTTCTCAGTTCATGGATAATGAAAATCCATTGGCGGAGTTAGAGCATAAGAGACGCTTAACAACAACTGGGCCGGGAGGTTTGACGAGAGAAAGGGCTGGATTTGAAGTTAGAGATGTGCAGCCTTCTCATTACGGCAGAATCTGCCCGATAGAAACTCCGGAAGGCCCGAACGTGGGATTGGTGGGACACTTGGCTTCTTTCGCCAAAATAAATCCCTATGGTTTTATTGAGGCGCCATATTTTAAAGTTAAAAATGGCAAAGTGACTGATGAAATAGAATATCTTTCAGCGCAGGAAGAGGAAAGGCACAGTATAGCCCCGGCATCGGTCCCTTTGACGGAATCATTAAAAATCCTTCCTGAAATTCCGCCAAATAAAGTTGAGGCCAGAGTAAAGGGAGAGCCGACTGAAGTTGAAATTTCTGAAATTGATTATATAGATGTTTCTTCAAAGCAGTTTATTTCAGTAGCCACTTCTTTAATCCCATTTTTAAACCACGACGATGCTTCCAGAGCTCTTATGGGTTCTAATATGCAGCGTCAGGCGGTTCCATTAATAAGGCCGGAAGCTCCATTGGTTGGAACCGGGACAGAAAGAAATGTTGCTCGCGACTCAGGCCAGGTAATACTTGCAGAAGCGAAAGGAGTTATAAAAGAAGTAGATGCTCAGCACATCAAAGTCCAGTACGATATTGGAGGGAAAAAACAAGAGGAAAATTATGAATTGCAGACTTTTGTAAGAACTAACCAATATTCATGCTTTCATCAAAAACCGATAGTTGCAAAAGGGGAGGAGGTTAAAAAAGGAGATATATTAGCTGATGGCGCCGCTATTTCTCAGGGCAGATTGGCTTTGGGAAGAAATGTTCTAGTCTGCTTTTTACCTTTGCGCGGAGGGGGGTTTGAAGACTCGATCACTATTTCAGAAAGATTGGCGAAAGAAGATGAGTTTACGTCAATTCACATAGAAGATTTTACTTGCGATGTCCGTGAAACAAAGCTGGGGCCCGAAGTCACAACATCCGATATTCCAAATGTCGGAGAAGAAAAGTTAAAAGACTTAGATGAAGAAGGAATTGTAAGGGTTGGAGCCGAGGTCGGCCCTAATGATATTTTGGTTGGAAAAATTTCTCCAAAAGGAGAAGCAGAATTGACTCCGGAGGAAAGATTATTAAGAGCAATCTTCGGCGAAAAAGCAAAAGATGTGAAAGACTCTTCTTTGAGAATGGAGCATGGAAAGAAAGGAAAAGTTGTCAATGTAAAAATATTTTCACGCGATCTTGGCCACAAATTAGAGCCAGGAGTTATAAAAAGAATTAGAGTTGAGATTGCTGAAACCAGAAAAGCAAAAGTTGGAGACAAATTAGTAGGAAGACACGGAAATAAAGGAGTTGTTTCAAAAATTTTACCTGAACACGAGATGCCATTTTTGGCCGACGGAACTCCGATTGACTTGATAATTTCTCCATTGTCGGTTCCTTCCCGTATGAACATCGGACAGATTTTGGAAACTCATCTTGGCTGGGCGGCTCACAAATTAGGATATTTAGCAATTACTCCGGCATTAATAGGGGCAAATCAAGAAGATATTAAAAAAGAATTGAAAGAAGCCGGTTTGCCAGAATCAGGACAAACTACGCTTTACGATGGCAGAACCGGCCAGCCATTCCCGAAACCGATTACGGTAGGATATATGTATGTGATGAAATTAATTCACATGGTTGACGACAAGGTTCACGCCCGTTCAATCGGCCCTTATTCTTTAATTACTCAGCAGCCGTTGGGAGGAAAAGCCCAATTCGGAGGCCAGAGATTTGGAGAAATGGAAGTCTGGGCTTTGGAAGGTTTTGGGGTAGCCCACACTTTGCAGGAAATGCTGACAATAAAATCTGACGACGTTCAGGGCAGAGCCGCAGCATATGAATCGATTCTTAAGGGCGAGCCGATAAGGAATCCGAATATTCCCGCATCATTTAATTTGCTTGTCGCAGAATTAAAATCTCTCGGCATGTCAGTCGAAGTAAGGGAAAAGCCAAGAGAATTAAGGGATGATAGGGAAGAAAGAAGAGATTATCGTGAAGATAAAAAATAGAAATTAGTAATTAGAAATTTAAAAAACTAAACCCATGCGAGTACTAGATCTAGAATCAATAAGAATAAAAATTGCTTCGCCCGAGGATATTATGTCCTGGTCTCATGGCGAGGTAATCAAACCGGAAACAATTAATTACAGAACCCAGAAGCCTGAAAAGGACGGGCTTTTTGATGAGAGAATTTTTGGCCCCGAAAAAGATTATGAGTGCGCCTGCGGAAAATATAAAAGAATAAGATACAAGGGGGTTGTCTGCGACAGGTGCGGAGTTGAGGTTACAAAGTCATCTGTAAGGAGGGAAAGGATGGGGCATATTAAACTGTATACCCCAGTTTCGCATATTTGGTTTTTAAGGGGAGTTCCTTCAAGAATGGGTTTAGTTTTGGATAAAAGTTCCCAGCAATTGGAAAAAGTCATTTATTTTTCTTCATATATTATTACTAAAGTCGATGAAAAGGCCAGGGACGCTATAATGGAGGCCATTGAGCAGGAATATAAGACAAAAGTTAAAAAAGAAAAGACAGAAGCTGCAAAAAATGAAATAAAACAGGCAAGGGAAAAAGCCAAGGAAGAACTTCTGGACATAAAGCCGTTAAGAATTTTGTCTGAGGTTTTGTATCAAACACTTTCTTCAAAATATGGAGAAGCTTTTGAAGCGGGAACAGGAGCCGAAGTTGTAAAAGAATTATTTTCAAAAGTTGATTTAAAAAAAGAAACTGACCAGATAGCCAAGGAGGCCAAAGAAGCTCCGCCGGCTATGAAAAAGAAAGTTTTAAGAAGGTTAAAATTATTTCAGGGAATGTTAAGGGCAAACATAAGGCCAGAATGGATGTTTCTGGATGTTCTGCCGGTTTTGCCTCCTGATTTAAGGCCGATGGTTCAATTAGACGGCGGAAGGTATGCTTCGTCTGATTTAAATGATTTATACAGAAGAGTCATAAACAGGAACAACAGATTGAAATATTTGCAGGAAATAAAAGCTCCGCCGGTAATTGTCAGAAACGAAAAAAGAATGTTGCAGGAAGCTGTTGACGCCTTAATCGACAACGAAATGAGAAAAGGAGTTACCACGACAGCTACGACCGGCGGCAAACGCCTGTTAAAGTCTTTGGCTGCAATGCTGGCCGGGAAACAGGGGAGATTCAGGCAAAACCTTTTGGGAAAACGTGTTGATTATTCCGGGAGATCGGTTATTGCAGTTGCCCCCGAATTGCATTTTTCGCAATGCGGCTTGCCGAAAACATTGGCTTTGGAAATTTTCAAACCATTTGTAATTAAAAGAATTTTAGATAAGGAATTGGCTTATAATATCCGCGGAGCTGCCCGCTTGGTTGAGGAAAAAACTCCGGAAGTTTGGGCTATTTTGGAGGAAATTATCAAAGATAAGCTGGTTTTGTTAAACAGGGCTCCAACTCTGCACAGGCTTGGCATCCAGGCGTTCAGGCCTCTTTTAACAGAAGGAGAAACAATAAAATTACATCCTTTGGTTTGCGAGGCTTTTAATGCTGATTTTGACGGCGACCAGATGGCGGTTTATTTACCCTTATCCGATGAGGCGCAGAAAGAAGCAAGGGAAATTATGCTCTCAACTTTGAATCTTTTGAGGCCGGCAACTGGAATGCCGATAATTGGGCCGTTCAGAGATATTGCTTTGGGTTGTTTCTTTTTGTCCAGATTAGACCCTTTGGCAGATCCGAAGAATCCTAAAGATATAAAAGTATATTCAAGCGCTTCGGAAGCTATAACAGCTTTTGAATACAAAATTTTGGGACAGAACGACATAATAAAAGTTCCTCATCCAAAACCGCCTCTCGACACGGCTCAGGGTAAAGAAAAAATGGAATTAATTGAGACAACTGTTGGCAGGTTGATTTTGAATGCAGTATTGCCCGAAGATTATCCTTATGTAAATAAAATAATTGACAATAAAGGATTAAAAGGTTTGGTGAGGGAAATTATTGAGAAATATCCAAATGAGCAGGCAGTGGTTATTATAGACAATATAAAAACGCTTGGATTTGAGTATTGTACATTGTCCGGAATCAGCTGGGGTATGGATGACTTGATAGTTCCGAAAGAAAAAGCAGGTTTGGTAGATGAGGCAGAAAAAGAGGTAAAACAAATCGACAGTCACTTTGAAAAAGGACTTTTGTCTCCCGAAGAAAAAACTTCCCAGAAGATTTTAATCTGGCAGGCAGTCAAAACAAAGCTGGAAGTATTGTTGAAAGCCAATTTGCCTAAGGACGGTCCGGTTATGTCAATTATCGGGTCTGGAGCAAGGGCCACTTGGTCTCAGCCGGTTCAGATGGCTGGTATGAAAGGCTTGGTGAATAACCCTTCCGGAGATATTATAGAATTGCCGGTAAAATCATCTTTTACAGAAGGCTTTAATGTGTTGGAATATTTTATTTCAACACATGGAGCCAGAAAAGGAACGGCCGACACTGCTTTAAGGACTTCTTCTGCCGGATATCTGACAAGAAGATTAGTTGATGTGGCCCATGACGTGATTGTTACAGAAGAAGACTGCGGAGACAAAACGGGTCTGACTGTTTATAAAAAAGATGCCGATTTAATTGAACAGGATTTCGTTTTCAAAATAGTAGGCAGGACTGCCTTAGAAACAGTTGAACATGGAAAGATGGTCTTTGCTAAAAAGGGAGAAATAATTAATTGGAAAGCGGCGAAAGCAATTGCGGAGGAAACGGGGATTGAAAGGGTTGTTGTCGCGTCTCCTTTGACCTGCAAATCTTCTCAAAGGGTTTGCCAAAAATGTTATGGCTGGGACTTGGGAAGGAACCAAATGATAAAAATGGGAGAAGCAGTCGGCATTGTCGCAGCTCAGGCGATCGGCGAGCCGGGCACTCAGTTAACGTTGAGAACTCACCACTTAGGAGGCATTGTGGGAGCCGGCGACATTACTCAGGGCTTGCCGAGAATTGAAGAAATTTTTGAATGCAGAGCTCCAAAAGGAGAGGCAATAATGTCTTTGACCGAAGGAAAAGTTATCGGCATTGATGAAGAAACGAGGATTGTTAAAATCCAGCCGTCTAAAAAATCGGGATCTAAAAAAGACACAATGGAATATAAGATTCCAGGAAGAATTGCAATAATGGTTGAGAAGGGGCAGGATGTCAAAGAGAATCAGCCGTTGTGCGAAGGAAGCCTGGATTTAAAAAAACTTTACAAGTCCGCAGGGGTTGAGGCAACCCAAAGGTATATTTTGCAGGAAGTCCAGAAAATTTATTCTTCCCAGGGCGTTGATATCAATGATAAACATATTGAAGTAATCATTCAAAAGATGTTTTCAAGGATAAGAGTCAGGGATGAGGGCGATTCAGATTGGATAAAGGGCGAGGTGGTAGAGAGCGCAATTTTCAATGAAGAAGTCGAAAGATTAAAAGCAGATAAGAAGACTCCGCCATCGGGCGTGCAAATATTGCTTGGCATTTCAGAAGTTGCCTTAAATTCAGAATCATTCTTGTCAGCAGCTTCTTTCCAGCAAACTTCCAGGGTTTTAATCAAAGCATCTCTTGAGGGCAAGGAAGACAAGCTTCGCGGCCTGAAAGAAAACGTGATTATCGGAAAACTTATTCCCGTAGGAACAGGATTTATCCCGAAAATAAAAGAATAATTGAGGAAAAAATAATACCCCGCCCTAAAACGGCGGGGTATTTAGTTGTGTAAAAATCAGCTTGGATGAATAAGCGGAAGAAAGAGGGTGGTGGTAGAAAATATTGCTCCAGCAAAATTTTCTACCATTACAAAATATTTTTATGGTATAATTAAATAATAGTAAAAATTCCAAAAAAATAAAAATGTATAAATCGGTAAAAATGTAATAAATATGAACTCAACAATAGATCAAATATTGCTTCATTTATATAATTGTATAGATTACGGTTTCACTTATAGAGTAAAGAAAGGCCTTTTTATTTTAGACGAATTTCCCGGCGGATGGAGGAAAGTTGATAAAAATAAAATAAGAGATGGCATCAGAGACTTGAATAAGCAAAAATTAATAGAGAAAAAAGAAAATTATGACGGTTCGGTCGTTGTTTCATTAACTTCAAGGGGAAGATTGAGGGCGCTGAATGTCTGCTTTAGAAATTTTTATAATAGAAAGGAAAAATGGGACGGTAAATGGAGGATGGTGGCCTTCGATATTCCGGATGAATGTAAAAAAGGAAGAAATGCATTGAGGTATAGGTTGAGGTTAGGCGGGTTCTATGAGTTTCAAGAAAGTTTATTTTTGTATCCGTATGACTGCAAAAAGGAAATAGATGATTTTATTAAATTATTTAAATTGGAAAAATACGTTCGTTTTGGGTTGTTGGAATCTATTGATAATGAAAAAGAAATCAAAATAGCAATGGGGGTGGATTAAATATAATTTTCAGTGGTAGGAAATTTTGCTTAAGCAAAATTTTATACCACTGCCATCTGTCCATTTATCCCTAGAGCCTCTCTATCGTCAATATAAAATATGTGTAAAAATCAGCTTGAAGAATATAATACAGAGAGTATAATGATATAATAAATAAAATGGCAAAAAAAGATAATTTAAAGAATGGGAGAAACAAAAATGGGAATGGAAAAAATGGCAAAGAAAAGCCAAAAGATTCCATTTTAAGTTCGTGGACTAAAAGGTGGATAAAAGCAATTTTATTGTTTTTAGTTGCGCTTATCGTTGTTTTGTCTTTCCCGTCTTTTAACAAAGCAGGATATGCCGGAAAACTTTTCGCAAGAGCTTGTGATTTCTTGATCGGAAAAGGATTCTACACAATACCTTTATTTTTATTTGTTGCGGGCCTGATATTTTTAAATACCAGGAAAAAAGGAAAAAATTTGGCAATGTTTTTGGCTGTTTTGATTTCTCTTGTCGGTGTGGTGGGGATTTTATCCGTGAAGGATTTGATGGTTAAGGATTTGGCACAAAATAGTGGCGGTTTTATCGGATATTGGTTAGCAAAATTGTTTGTCGGTCTATTTGGGATGCTAGTTGCTAATATCATATTCGGCGCTATTTTACTGATTGGTTTATTCATCTTTTTGCAGTTTATTTGGCAGGAACTTCCTAAAAAAGAGAAGGAAGAGAAGGAGGCTCCAACTTTTGCTGTGAACCGGCAAGCGCAAGAAGACGTAAAAATTAAGGGCATAGAGGCAGAAAAGCAAGAAAAAGTAAAACCTGCGACAGCCTCAAAAATAACTTTATTCAAAAAAGGCAATGAAGAGCCGGAAAAGCCGGACATCAAAAAACCAGCTGCGGAAAATAAAAATGAATATGTTTTGCCTCCACTGGATTTGTTGAACAAAAATGAAGCAGCTCCAACTTCCGGGAATATCAAAGAAAACTCAATGATAATTAAAAGCACGCTAGAGAATTTTGGCATTCCCGTTGAGATGGCGGAGGTTAATGTTGGTCCTGCTGTTACCCAATATGCTTTTAAGCCCGCAGAAGGAGTGAAACTTTCAAAAATTACGACCCTGTCAAATAATTTAGCATTGGCTTTGGCCGCCCACCCTATAAGAATTGAAGCTCCAATTCCCGGCAAATCATTGGTTGGGATTGAAGTGCCGAATAAAGTAAGATCGGTCGTAACTTTAAGGAATTTAATAACTCAGCCAAATTATCAAAATGCCACAACACCGTTAGTTGTTGCCTTGGGAAGAAATGTTGCCGGCTCTGCTCTTTTTACTGATATAACAGAGGGGCCTCATTTATTGGTTGCTGGAGCTACGGGAACCGGCAAGACTATTTTTTTGAACACTTTGATTTTAAGTTTATTATACAGATGCACTCCGGATAATTTGCGGCTTATCATGGTTGACCCGAAAAGAGTTGAGTTTCAGCACTACAATGATATCCCGCACCTTTTATGCCCGGTAATTTATGACGCCACAAAAACAATCAATGCTTTAACCTGGCTGACTCACGAAATGGAAAGGCGTTTTGAGGTTTTTTCAGAAGTTCCGGCAAGAAATTTGGCTTCATACAACAACAATAAATCTATAATTGCTTCAGGATTGCAAATGCCATATATTGTTTTCGTGGTTGATGAATTGGCGGATTTAATGGCTGCTAAGGGCAGAGAGATAGAGGCGGGAATAGTAAGGCTGGCTCAAATGGCCAGAGCAACTGGAATTCACCTTGTACTTGCCACACAGAGGCCGTCAGTGGAAGTTATTACAGGTTTAATTAAAGCCAATGTGCCAACCAGAATTACTTTCCAGGTTTCTTCTCAGATTGATTCGAGAACAGTTATTGATACCTCGGGAGCTGAAAAGCTTTTGGGGGCCGGAGACATGCTTTTTGCGTCAGCTAAATCAGCTAAAATCGTTAGAATCCAGGGTCCTTATATTTCCGAAAAAGAAGTTCAAAAAGTCGCCGCTTTTATTATTGATCAAGGTAAAAAGCTTGGAGATCCACAGGCAGCGTTAAGTCAGAGTTTGGAAGAAAGCCTAGAACATTCAGAAGCCGGTAAAGATGAGGCTGGAGCCGGCGAATTTTTTGGCGGTGCTGATCAAGACCCGTTGTTTGAGGACGTCAAAAAAATTGTTTTAGAAACTAAAAAAGCATCTGCCTCATTTTTACAAAGGCGTTTGAGAATCGGCTATTCAAGGGCAGCCAGATTAATTGATATGCTTGAAGAAAAGGGAATTGTAGGGCCTGCTGATGGAGCAAAACCAAGGGAGGTTTATGGAGACAGGGGCGGTACAGTTGCTGATGTGGACTTGGTCCCGGGCGGAGGATTGGACGAATCAGAAAAACCTGTTGAGAAGGTGGAAGCAGAAGAGGATGGCGATTGGAAAAAAGTTTGAGCTTAAGCGAAAACCCAGCACTAATTTTTAAAATTAAAACTAATGTGAACTACAGACTAATTTTAAAAATTAGTGCTGGGTGCTCATTTCGTTCGCAAATTTTATGGTAAAAGAAAAAAAAGAAAATAAAAAACAGGAGGCAGAGAAACAGGCTAAAGCTGTAGATAGTGTTGTAAATGAAATTAAAGAACGTTTTGGGGAAGGGGCGATAATGACAATGAGAGAAATCCATGCAGTTAATGTTGATGTCATACCAACCGGCTCTATCGCAATGGATTTGGCATTGGGAGTGGGGGGCATGCCCCGGGGCAGGATAATAGAAATATATGGAGCTGAATCGTCCGGTAAAACCACGCTCTCCTTGCACGTGATAGCTGAAGCGCAAAAAAAGGGGGGTACGTGCGCTTTTGTCGATGCGGAGCACGCAATGGACCCTGATTATGCCAAACGCATAGGCGTCAACGTTGACGACCTTTTAATTTCTCAACCGGATTCCGGCGAGCAAGGACTGCAAATTGTTGAAACTCTTGTGAAATCAGAAAAAATTGATGTTATTGTGATTGACTCTGTGGCAGCCTTAACTCCAAGAGTTGAAATTGAAGGAGAAATTGGAGACCAGCATATGGGCTTGCAGGCAAGATTAATGTCGCAGGCTTGCAGAAAGCTTTCTTCTATAATGTCTAAAACAAACACAATGGTTATATTTTTAAATCAGACAAGAATGAAAATCGGCATGGTTTTTGGAAATCCGGAAACAACTCCGGGAGGCATGGCTTTGAAATTTTACGCTTCAGTAAGAGTTAATTTGGCGAGAACCGCGCAGATAAAATCCGGCGATGAAATTATCGGCAACCGCGTAAAAGCAAAAATAGTAAAAAACAAAGTTGCCGCTCCTTTTAAAACAGCTGAATTTGATATTTATTACAACGAGGGTATTTCTAAATCCGGCGACGCCTTAAAGACCGGACTCTTATTAGGATTAATAAAACAGTCGGGCAGTTATTTTACTTTTGAGGGTGAGAAAATCGGCCAGGGCACAGAAGCCGCCAAAGCTTATCTTATAGAGCACAAAGATGTAATGAAAAAAATCAAAGACGAGGCGATGAAAATAAAAGAATAATATTAAAAATAAAAATTATGGGAGAAAGACCAGGGGGATCGGAATCAAATAATCCCGAAAAACAAGAAAAAGATATATTAAGGCAAGCAGAGGATCTGCTTGGGCGTGAACCACAAGATAATGTTGATGTAATGATTCAAGAACAATTAAGAAAAGTTATGGCAAGAAATTGGCCCGAAAGGATAAAAAAACAAAACATATCATCTATAATGGGAGAATATTATAAGCTTAAGGATTCTCAAAGAGAAAGCCAAAGTAAAATTGAAAAACTTAATGAAGGAATTGCTGAATCAGAACGGGCAAGCAGACAAGCCGCACGGGAATTTTATAAGATTTCAGATGAAATAAAAAAGCAAACTGGTAGGAAATTTTGGCCACCAGAATAATATCAAAAAAACAGCCCGAGTGGGCTGTTTTTGGTTTAAGGTTTTCTATCCTTCGGCAGGCTCAGGATAAGTGTTCCCTTATTTCGGAGTATACGGCAAAAGCCCCATTTGGCGAGCTCTTTTTATTGCCGTGGCGATCTTTTTCTGGTGGTACGAACACAGATTTGTTTTTTTTCTCGGTTTTATTTTATAGAATCCGGAAACAAAACGCGATAACAATTCTATGTTTTTGAAATCTACGTCGTCAACGTTTTTTTGGCAAAAATAACACATAAATATAATAAATTAAAAATTCAAAGCTCAAAATTTTTGGTTTTGGGATTTGGATTTCGGATTTTTAAAAAGGAATGTCTTTTACGTCAATCTCGTCTGCCGCATTATCCTCAAATGAAACAGGTTTTTGGCTTCCTGAATTATCGTCAGACGGGGGAATATAATTTTCTTCAATAACCGGGATTTCTTCCTGTTTGGCAGATGTTTCTGTATCCGGAGACATAGCAGGCTGTCTTCCATAATTTGAACCTGAACCGGATGGCGATCCTGCGCCCCTTGGGCCAAGCTGCAAGCTGTCGGCTATAATTTCTGTCCTGTATTGTTTTGCCCCTGCGGTGTTTACCCAATTTCTTGTTTTTATCCTTCCTTCAATCAAGACCAAAGAACCCTTGTTTAAATATCTTGAAGAAATGTCGGCTAATTTTCCAAAACAGACAATATTATGGAATTCTGCTTCCTGTTTTTTTTCTCCCGAGCTTGAAGTATAAAACCTGTTTGTCGCTATGCTGAAATTCGTTACTTGCTGGCCCGAAGGCAAAGACCTGACTTCCGGTTCGCGGGTGACATTTCCTAAAATAAATGCTTTGTTTAGATTCATTTTACTAAATTACTCTCCTAAAATTTCGTCTAATTCTTGTTCAATATCTTTTAATTCGACCTTTTCCTTGACTGCCGCCTTTTTGGAGGCGGGTTTAATATCTTCTGACTCGGCGCTTGTCTTTTCTACTTGCACGGGCAGATGCTCTGCCTCGAAAGCGGGGTATTCACTTGGTACGGGTTTTGCTTGGGGTATCCTTTGGGCCCTTCTTTCTTTTCTTGGCTTGGCAGGTTCTTTTATTATAACCATATGGCGTACAATTTTTCCATCTTTGGCGATAATTTCTTTTAATTCAACTAATTTTTCCGGTTCTAATTGAAATTCCAAAACACCAAAAAATCCGGAAGCTTGTTTTTTTATCGGGTAAGAGAGAGCCCTGGCAACGGGGTTTGATTGTTTTGAAATCATTCCTTCTTTGCCTTGAATAACAGATTCTATTTCTTTTGCTTTGGCCTCTGCTTCTTCAGACGTTATTTCCGGCGAAATTATGTATGTCAATTCGTATGTTTTCATAGTTTGTTATCTTAAATTATGTTATAATACTATAATAATTTTCAATAAAATGCAATAGTAGCCATGATTAATGAGTCTATTTTTAAATCATACGACGTAAGGGGTATTTGTCCTTCAGAACTGAACGAGGAGTCAGCTTTTGATATAGGCAGGGCTTTTGCCCGGTATTCCGGCGCGAAAAGAGTGGTGATAGGCCACGATGCCCGTATTTCATCGCCAGCGCTATTTAAAGCCATTTCGAGGGGTATTCAGACCCAAGGCGCTCAAATATACAATATTGGCCAAACACCCACAGAATGCCTTTATTTTGCATTAGGAAACTATGATTTTGATGCAGGAGTTATGATAACCGCCAGCCATAATCCTAAGGAATACAACGGCTTTAAAATGATCAAGAAAACCGGAGCGGACCTTGAAATGGTCAGGGGCACAGATTTATTGCCGAAAATAGAGCCGGGCAAATTTAAACCTGGTGACGAAATGGAAACAGAAAAACAGGACATCTGGAAAGATTTTATAAACCACATCCTGTCCTTTGTAGATTTAAGCGAAATTTTACCGTTGAAAATTGTTGTCGATGCTTCAAATGGAGTGGCCGGTTCAGTAATTTCTAAAATCCAGGACGATTTACCGGTTGAAATTATTCCTTTGAATTTTGAACCTGACGGAAATTTTCCAAACCACAGCCCAAATCCGCTGGAAGCAGGCTCAGCAGATAAAATTGGCGAAACAATATTGAAAGAAAGAGCAGATTTAGGATTTATGTTTGATGGCGACGCAGACAGGATATTTTTAGTCGATGAAAAAGGGCAATTGGTAAGGGCCGACGCAACTCTTTTGCTTTTAGCGAAATATTTTTTGGGAAAAAATCCCGGAATGGCAGTTGCCTACAATGCAATCTGTTCTAAAGCGGTTCCGGAATTCATTAAAAAATGGGGAGGGACCCCGATAAGAACCCAAGTTGGCTTTGTTAATGTAAGAGAGGGCGTTATGAAAAACAACGGAATCATGGGCGGAGAATTATCCGGGCATTACTGCTTCAAGGACAATTATTATATGGATTCGGGAATGATTTCTTTCCTGGTTCTGTTGCAGACGCTTTCAAAAGACCAAAGGAAAGTTTCTGAAATAATCGCTGAATTATCTCCCTATCCGAAAGGGGCGGAAACAAATTTCAAAGTTGCAGACAAAGAAAAGATGATAGAAAAGATAAAGCAGGAATATTCGGACGGGAAGCAGGATTTTTTGGACGGCGTAACAGTAGAATACAAAGATTGGTGGTTTAATTTGAGGCCTTCAAATACAGAACCATTATTGCGTTTAACCATTGAAGCCGACACTCAAAAACTATTGGGAGCCAAACAAAAGGAACTGACAAAATTTATTACAAAATAATTTTTGCTATTCTTGACCAGTCAATTTGAGAATGGTAACATAAATTAATAATTAAATAATAAAAAATATGTCGAACTCAATTGAATCTGGCTTCGGTAATTCAAGAGAAGGCTTTGATGCAGTATCCGAAGAAGAAAAAATAAAAAGGTTTAGCGCAATACAGTCCTTGTTTAAAGAGCAAGGGAAGGCGAAAACACCGGGAGAAAAAAGCAGGGCGAGATTTTTTGAATTTGTGCAAAAGGCTCCGAATTTTGCCCAAAAACTTGGAGAAGACAAAGATCATCTCCGCCACCGGAGAAATGCCTGCGAAATAGTTAAAAGTGCGTTAAATTACTTTTTAGAAGTAAAAAAGAATGTTGCAACTGGCAGCAAGGATTCTTCAGCACAAACTAATTTAGAATCATCCATTAACAGAGCCGCGATGGATAGGGTTCCCAATGCAGAATCTCTGGCCGATACTAAAACCAAACAGTTGAATGTCGAGGAACTATCCCGTCAATTTGAAGAATCCTTTAATGATTTTTGCTCTCGTGGTGACCGAGTAACCGGGAGATCTCCAGGTGGTGATACGACAATAGAAGAAGCGGAACCGATGACCATTGACTTAAAAGAAATTTTAACTCATGTTAATCAGTATCGTTAATATTAACAAAAAAACAGCCCGAGAAGGCTGTTTTTTATTACTCACTGCAAACTACTCACTACCAACTAAATCAGTCCCATTTTTTCGCGGACTTCCTGCATTGTTGACTGGGCGATTATTCTTGCCCTTGATGCGCCTTTGTTCAGAATATCTTTTACATAAACATCCCTTGTCTGTAATTCTTTTTGTTTTCTGCGGAAGGGCTCTAAATAATCGATTAAAACCTTAGCTAAAGCTTTTTTGAAGTCTCCGTAACCTTTGCCTTTGAATTGTTTTTCAAGTTCCTGGGTCGATTTATCGGTCAGCAGACTGTATATGGTCAGAAGATTAGAAATGCCAGGTTTTTTTGTGACGTTATAAATTATTTCTTTGCCGGAATCGGTTTCCGCCGACATTATTTTTTTCTGGATGTCTTCTGGCGAATCAAAAAGGGAAATGCAGCTTTTTGGGTCGTCAGATTTAGACATTTTCTTTTTAGGGTCTGTTAAACTCATTATTTTGGCCCCGACCTTGGGAAGAATTGTTTCCGGCTCCGGGAAAATTTTGCCGAAATTTAGATTGAATTTTTTAGCGATAGTTCTGGCGAGCTCAACATGCTGTTCTTGATCTTTGCCGACAGGAACAGCCTGGCTTTTGTATAAAAGGATGTCCGCCGCCATCAAGACAGGGTAGTTGAACAGCCCGGCATTTATATAATCTTTGTGTTGCTTTGATTTTTCCTTGAATTGGGTCATCCTTGAAAGTTCTCCCATCGGCGTTATAGTACCTAAAAGCCAAGCCAGTTCGGCATGTTCTTTTACTTCTGATTGCACAAAAATTATTGATTTTTCAGGATCTATTCCGGCAGCCAGGTAAATTGCCGTCGCCTCCAAAATATTCTTTTGCAGTTCCTTTGGTTCGTATGGAGTGGTTATTGCATGCAAATCAACTATGCAAAAAACGCACTCATTTTTTTCTTGCAGAGCAATCCATTGCTTTATGGCTCCTAAATAATTACCTATATGCAGGCCGCCGGTGGGGCGGATCCCTGAAAAAATTCTCACGGTCGTGTGAGCGAAAGGGTCGCGAGATTTATCCGCGAAGCGGAAAATCCCGACCTAGCGAATAAGATTGCTTCGGAAGTCAGACCCAGATATATTTCATACATTGAGGGTCTGATTTACGCTGAACACCTTATCCGTCGCTTTTATCTAATTTCTATTTTACTATACTTCAATGACAACTGGAAGTATCACCCCGTTAAATACTCGCTTCGCTCAGATTTAACGGGGCAAGTCGGCCTTCTTAAACTTCTATCACGACAGGCAGAATCATAGGACGCCTAGAGGTTTTAGTGTTCAAGAAGTCGCCGATTTTGTTTCTTAATTCATCTTTCACATATGTCCAGTTCACAGGGCCTCCATGGCCGGCTGATTTGTCTACAATCTCAATTACTTTTTTGCGTGTTTGGCTGAGCAGATCTTTTGATTCTCTCAAATAAACGAATCCGCGCGAGATAATATCCGGGCTTCCTTTTACCCTGCCGGTTTGCTTGTCTATCACGGCCACAATCACAAACATCCCGTCTTCAGCCAGCATTTGGCGGTCTCTCAAAACAATTTCTCCAACATCTCCTACGCCTAAGCCGTCGACAAAAACATAACTTGTCGGCGCTTTTTCTTTTAATATTCCGGCTTCGCGATTGGTGAATTTTATGATAGATCCGTTATCCGGTACAAATATTTTGTCCTTTCTAAATCCTATTCCTTGGGCAATTTTGGCCGCTTCTTTCAGGAAATAATGGTTGGCATAAACAGGGATGAAATAATCCGGCCTAATTTCTTTTAGCATTTGTTTTATGCCCTCTATGTTGCTGTGTCCCGAAATGTGCACATCAATAATGTCTGAGTGATAAACATTGTCAGATTGGCGGTAAAGGTTGTCTTTCACCCGCTGGACTGTGCGTTCGTTGCCCGGTATTACAGATGAAGAAAAAATAACGGTGTCTTCTTTTTTGATTTTAATAAAGCGATGGTTTCCTGCAACAATTCTTGAAAGAGCAGCCATTTCTTCTCCCTGTCCTCCGGTGCAAATTATAATAACTTTATTATCAGGATAACCATGAGCCTTGTCGGTTGTGATTATAACTCCTTTAGGAATTTTTATATAACCTAACTTTGTAGCAAGCTCAATATTTAATTTCATTGAAAAACCATCGAGAGCAACTTTTTTATTGTTTTGCGCGGCGAATTCCAAAATTTGTCTTATTCTCTGGATCTGCGAAGAAAAAGTGGTGATAATGGTTCTGCCGGGAGCTTTTGTTATCAACATATACAGATTTTTCAACATTTTTTCTTCTGTAACCTGTTCTTCGGAGTTCGTAGCTCCCAACGATTCCAACATTAAAATGGTCGGCCTTTTTAATCGGGCCAAATGAGAATAATCTATAGCTTTTCCGCTGGCCGGGCTTTTTTCAATCGTCCAGTCTCCAGGATGCAAAACTGTTGCCACAGGAGTTTCTAAAATAATTCCCATTGCATCCATAACGCTGTGGTCGATCGGGAAGAAGCTTAACGTAAAAGCCCCCAAGCTCATTTTTTCGTGAATATCTTTTACATAAACTGTTTTTAATTTTTTTGAAGCTCCGTGATATGTGTCTTCAACCCGGTGCTTTACCATTTCCAAGGTTAAGGGCCTACCGATTATTTGCGGGTTTCCCAGCTGGTTGAGCAAAATTGGCGCAGCTCCGATATGGTCTAAGTGGCCGTGGGAAAATATAACCCCGCGGATATTTTTTTCTTTTCCTTTCAAATATTCAACATTTGGAATTACATAATCAATTCCCGGCATATCTTCTTCGGGAAACTGCAATCCCATATCTAGGATTACAATATCTTGTCCATATTCAAAACAGGTCATATTTCTTCCGACCTCTTCGCATCCTCCGAGAGGAATTATTTTTAAGCTGTTATCTTGCCGCCAAACTTTTTTTGGCACAGGATTTGCCTCATGCCAACTTCTCGCCGGCGCAGGACTTTGTTTACCTTGAGGAGGAACTCTTTGGGTCCCGAAGGGTTTCCTAGCAGTGGCTAGGGGTTTTTGTATCATCATATTTTTTTGCACCCTTCTTATTATAAAAATTTTATGGAAGGATGTTAACTATATTAATTATTTTTTAGAGAATTATTTTTTTTAGCTTATACTGAAGCTGTGAATTAAAGTGTGCCGCGGGTGGGATTTGAACCCACAAGCTTTTAAGGGCACTAGCTCCTGAAGCTAGCGTGTTTGCCAATTTCACCACCGCGGCAATTTTCACTGAAATATTATTTCCAGACTCTATGGGTTTGCACGTACCAATTCGTCGTTCGCCTTTTCGCCTCGCTAGGTCGGGATTTTCCGCTTCGCAGATAAATCTCGCGACCCTTCGCTCGGCGCGCTCTTTCAGGCTACCGGCTCACTCCTTCAAAACCCTCGGTTTTGAATAATTTCCTATACGGGAGGAATCCTTCCTCCCGACCCCTCCTATAAAATTGTTACTTCCAAACTCTGTGGGTTTGGACATACCAATTTTGAATATTTTCGAATCTTTTTGCCGGATCAACTATTTTTGTTGTGTCGATCCCATTTACTTTTTCAGAAACCCAATAGAGATAATCAGGATTATACAAAAATAGGGCAGGGGCGTCTGTAAGTATTATGTCTTGCAAACTTTCATATTTTTGAGACTTGGTAGGGTCGTCTAAAGATTCTCTGGCGTCTTTCAGTAACTGGTCAGCTTTTTTGTTCTGATATTCTGAAAGATTTAATCCCGGGTCATTTATTTGTTCAGAATACCAAAATGGATATAAATCCGGCAAGCTTCCAAAGGCCTCGCCGTAAAGCAGGGCATCATAATCTCTGTTCTTAATAATATCTTTCAACTCTGAAAGTTCTACTGTTTTTATTTGGACTGACGCTCCGACTTTCTGCCAATAATCTTTCAAAAGATTGGCTGTTTGGACCAATTGGGGCTGGTTTATCGTAGTTAAAGTGAACTGCAGTGGTACAGAAGTATTTTGTGGGGCGAGGCACAATGCATTAAGTTCTTTTCTGGTACCTGATCCAACCTCGCCGGTGCTTGGCACATCAGGCAAATATTTCTTTTGGAACGCAGTAACTGCATCACCGGTCCCTGTCCCGTATTTTCCGCTGGCCTCTCCCTCTAAAAGAGTTTTAAAACTGTTGTCTAATCTGGATAAACATCCTTGGAGTTCTACAACATCGTTTCCTTTTGATCCTATAGACAGGTAATTTTTAAATTGAAAGGCGGGCTTCTTGTTGTTTGCTTTCGCCCGGGTCCCGTTGCCTGAGTCCACAAATCCCGATTTATCTAAAAGTTTGTTTGCTTGGTCTACATTAAAATTGTAGCTTACCGTGGGGGCTGAATAGTTAAAATAGTCAGGCAGAACCGGAGAATTGACAACAGAAATTTTTTCTTTGAAGGAATCTTCTATCTTAGATAAAAGCTCCTGCTTGTTGACTGAATAATTGAGAGCCTGCGTTATACCGGTATCAGATAAAATTTTAGATGAGTCGGTGTTGAAAAATACGGCAAAATATCTTGGGAGGGAAAAAGAATAAACTTCAAATTTTTCGTTTGTAGTCCAACCTTGTCGCACCTGCTTTTCTACCGAGGCTTCATTGTCCTGTAATGCCGAGATATCGAATCCATCGATTGTTTTTTGGTTGGCAGCATTTATCAGGTCGTCTTTGTTGCCGAAAAATTTGAAATAAATTTCGGATATATAAGGCAATTTGCCGTAATATTTATGGTTGACCGCCAGCATGAGGCTTTTTATAAAACTATTATTGGTTTCCTGCATATTGGAAAGAGTGTAGGGGCCCGATCCGATTGGCTGGAGATTATAAGGAGATAAGGCAAAACTTTCCGGCAAAATATTTTTCCAGATGTGCTGGGGGATTATTTTTAATGTGCAGTTTTCCAAAAAAGAGTTATAGGGCGCGTTAAGAGACAGAGTGAATGATTTGTCAGACAGTTTTTTTATTTCGACATCTATCCAATTCGCCCTTAAGGGACTTTTATAATCTGAGTTTTGAATTGTTTTTATTGTGTAAATAACATCATCGGCTGTCAGCGGTATTCCGTCCTGCCAATAGAGATTATCTTTCAATTGAAATGTGTAAGTTTTACCGTCGCCTGAAATCTGATAGTTTTTTGTCAGATCGTTCACTATTTTTCCGTCTTTGTCGTAAGTCATCAGGCCGGAATAAATTAGGTCAATCAACGTTCTGTCAACATCATTTGTTTCTCCGTAAATAGGATTTATAAATCTTGGCTGGCCGACAACCCCCTCTGTATATGTTCCGCTGTAAGCAGGAGTCAATTTTGTATTGTTTATATAAAAATCAATTGCAAGGTATGTTGCACTCAAAACAGCCAAAACAATAAGAACTAAAAAAAATATTCTTTCAGTTTTTTTTAATACTTTAAAAAGTTGTTTCCACTGAGAGAATTTAGGAAACTTTGCCATTTGTTGAGTGATAGGTTTACGGTATCAATATATTTAATACGCCCAAAACAAGGAAAATGGTCGTTACTGCGATTGTGGCGTAATATATTTTCTTTTGCGCTCCGCGCTTGGTGGAATAAATTTCTCCACCGCCGCCGAATCCGGCACCCAGGGCTGCGCCTCTTTGCTGGATTGCGATAAGCACAATTAAAATTACAGATACTGCGAGTTGAGTATAATATAAAATTGTATTCACGGTCTTGTGAGCGAGGCGAACAAGATTGCTTCGGAAATTACGGGCATCATTTGCGGAGCAAATGATGTTTGCGTCGCAAATTTGGTTGGATATATCTTATACACTAACCTAATTTGCGACGATGCCTTTACCCTTAATTTACGCTGAACTCATTTATTCGCTCGCTTCTTAATATTTTTTTACGAAAAAGAATCTGATGACAAGATTCAATCCACAAATAATCAGTGTTGTGTATAAGAGGGGCAGGAAGAATGGGACTGAAAGCTCGTCAAACATTAAATCTAAAAGCCATAACAAAGCCATGTTTATAACTATCGTGAAAAGTCCAAGCGAGATTAATTCCAATGGCATAGATAACCCTTTCAGAACCGGCTTCAGAAAATAATTCAACAGGCCCAGAACAATTCCTAAAATTACGATAATCTCCCATTGGTATTTTAAACTAAAACCAAAAAAGTTTGATGAGGGATATGTCCTGATTACCACTCCACGCACAAACAATGTCGCCAGCCATAAACCTAATATAGCCGCGATAATTTGAGAGAGTAATTTATTCATCTTTATATAGTATAGCAGATTTCTATACAAATTCAACCCCGTAGAAGTTTCCGTAAAACAACAGGCGCCAACAAGATGCTGGCGCCCTTTGAAACTTGGTTGCGTGGCTCTCGTTAGGGGAGCGGTTCGTTGGTGGTCGCGCGGGCAAAGGCGTCCGCGGCCAGGATTTCGGCGTTGGCACGAATCTCTGCGGCAGAAGGATTTTTCTGCTTCGGTCGTTTGTCCCGCCGGTTGAGCCACCACGTTGACAGCAAGTACGAAACTACCCCCAGCGTTGGCATGCCAAGCATGATCAAAGCAAAGAGTAGCATTCCTTTCTGGTTCTCGTCCACGGCAGTTCCCTCCTGTTTTTGTCCCCGCAAACCATCACATTGGTTGCAGTTTTGAAGCCTTCAATATTTCATAAAATAGGGTAGTACAGAATTATAGCCCTGCTGTCTAATAAAACTTCTACTGCAATTTACATATTTTTGCTACAAATTTGTAAAAATTCGTCGGCTTACCGCAAGGGTAAACCTCCTCATTTTTCCAAATTCTCGCTTAAAAATATGTAAATTCCGTAACGAATCTTATTAGACAGTAGGTCTGATCTATCGATACCGTGATGAAGCGCCTCAAAATTGCAACCAATATATGTTAAAAAGAACTATAATCTATATGATAGCATTTTTATTGATATATGTCAAGATACTAAGCTTTATATAAAAAAATAGCGCCCTGAAAGAACTGGCGCTACATGAGGAAGACAGACTCATTGTTTTCTCCCTTTACTTTTTTTCCGAGGCTTTAATCACAAATATCGTGATAAGCCCCAGCCCCAAAATGGAGACGATGTTGGCCCACCCTGGATATCCGTAAGACCGGAGCATTTCGCCGACAATTATCACTCCGAAGATGCCCAGTAAAGCCGCCACAAAAATCACTATAGCTCTCATTTGTACGCTCCTTTCTCGGTTGTTTAGTTTGTGCTATCGTCATATTACATAAAATATTCTATTCTGTCAAGAGGTGCTTTTTCCTTAATTTTTTATGGTAGGTTATGGCAAACCTGTGGCTTTCATCGCGGATTTGTAAAATTAAGTTAAAAATTTCGCGGGGCAGGGTTTTTAATAAAACCGGGTCTTTATTTCCTTTTATAAATAATTCATTGTTCTTTTTTGCCAGAGCGCAGACAGGAATTTCCTTTACCCCCACACCAGAACGAGATTCGCTACGATTTATTTTTTTACCAGCCCCATCGCCTCGTTTGGTGTGGGGGTGAATTATTGCTAAAGCGGCGTTAAGCTGCCCCTTTCCGCCATCAATAAAAATTAAGTCTGGCATCGGCCATTCATTATGCGTTATTCTTCTGGATAAAGCTTCTTTTATCATGGCAGTATCGTTCGGGCCTTCAATTGTTTTTATTTTAAATTTCCGGTATTGGTTTTTGTCAGCTGTGCCGTCAATAAAAACTACCATTGAGGCTACGGCCTGGTTCCCTTGTATGTTAGAAATGTCGTAACCTTCAATTCTGCTGATTTTTTTATTCACTCCCATTATTGTTTGCAGAAACCCCTCGGTTTTTGGCCAGGCCTGCTGTGTTTTGTTCGCCTCAAAAATATGGGCATGGGAAATTATTTTTTCCAAAGAAAGAATCTGATCTCTGGCCTTTGCGGCATTTTCAAAATCCCGGTTTTGGGAATATTTTTTCATGTCTTTTTTCAAATCCCGCAAAACTTTTTGTTTTTTCCCCTCTAAAATGGCAACCAGGTTATTTATATTTTTTTTGTACAAATTTTTATCAGGATCCGGTCCAGGGCATAGGCTCAGATGGCAGTATGTGCATTTTGTCTTCGGATGTTTTTTAACGGTGTAATAGGGGAACGCCCTCCTTAAAAATCTTAAAGTTTTTTTTAGTGCCGTTCCTTCAACAAATGGGCCGACATATTTTGTTTTTTCGTAGTTTTTCTGATGGGTGATAAATATGTAAGGTATTTTTTGTTCGTTTTGAGATATTGCAACATAAAAGTAATTTTTGTCGTCTCTCCAAACTACATTAAATTTCGGCTGGTATTTTTTGATTAAATTAGCCTCAAAAACCAATGCCTCAATTTCCGAGCCGGTTTCGAAAAATCCGATTTTATCAACTTTATCTATAAACAGGTCGTCTCTGTAGCTTGGCTGGTTAAAGTGGTTTTTAACCCGGTTTTGTATGTTTATAGCCTTACCTATATATAAGAGCTCGTTTTTTCCATAAAACGAATAAACTCCGCTTGTTTTCGGGAGTTCGCCAAAATTTTTATTTTTTATCAGCTTAAAATTTTTCATAATTACATCATTAATTCCTATATTTAATTTAACATAAAACAGCTGTTTTTCAATGGATTAATGAATACGAGAATAAACCATTGACTATTCTCTCTTCGGGGGTATTATTAATTAATATTTAAAATTTTTAATAATGTAGTATCAAAAATTTTATTCTATAAAATTTTTGCTATGTTTTATTAAACAAATTTTTCATGAAAATTAAGTCTCTCGTAGTTACGGCTGTTTTAACAACAGCTATTTTGTGTTGTGGGGCTGCAGTCAGCGCCCAAACACCGACAATTGCCCAACTTCAGGCGCAGATTGCCCAGCTTATGGCGCAGTTGCAAGCACTTCAATCACAGCAAGGCACAACGCAAGCTTGGTGCCATACATTCACAGATTATCTATTCGTTGGCGCTACCGGTGACGAGGTAAGCGCGCTTCATACAGCCCTAACTAAAGAAAATATTGATTATGGCGGCGATGGCCAAATGGCTTTCGGAGATTCTACTGCCGCTGCAGTAGTCCAATTTCAGGGAAAATACAATATCAGACAAACCGGTACAGTCGGTCCTAGAACCAGAGCAAAATTAAATGCACTGTATGGATGTACAACGACTGGCACTTTGCCCGCAGGTTGCACATCGGCTTCAGGATTTAGCCCTTTAACGGGTCAATCTTGCGCAAGTGGCACAACTACAACTCCAACCATATGTACTCCGAGCTGGACGTGCGGTTGGGGACCGTGTATAAACGGCGGCCAACAGGAAATGCCTGTTGATTCCAATAACTGCGGGTTGTCTGCATCAAGCGCTACCATTGCTTGTCCTAATATGCAACAGAAATGCACTCCTTCCACCCAGCCCTCAATTACCGTCACTTCGCCGAATGGAGGGGAGACTTGGCAAACAGGAACAAATCACACTATTACTTGGTCGTCTGCTAATTTGCCAAATGATTCCACTGTAAGCATTTATCTTTTGCCTTTAGATGCTAATGGAAATATTTTATCAAAAGGGGTTTTATTAAACAGTAACGGCAGTAACGATCCTTCGTTGTATACTTATATCCAGGCAAGCGCTGGCAGTTACTCTTGGACAATTTATCCGTGGGTTGCTAAAGAGATTGTCACTAGCACTGGTTCAAGTGATATGTCTCACCTTAAGATTCAGATTTCAGACGATGGCAAGACAGGAGCATATGATCGCAGCGATTCTGCTTTTAGCATTGTTGCGTCGACTACTTTACCCCCAGGTTGTACTTCGACTTCAGGATATAGCTCAACAACAGGCCAGCCTTGTTCAGCGCCTCCAGGTTGTGATTCAACTTCAGGATATAGCATAACAACAGGTCAATCTTGTTCAACTTCCACCCAGCCGTCAGTCACACTTATTCCTTCGGATTCTTTTGTTAACTTTAACGTAGTGCAAGGATCTTCAAACCCGCAACCTTATGGTTTGCACCTTACTAATGCATCCTCTTCGTCAGTTAATTTAACAATAAGCGTTCCTAACCAACCGGCATGGCTTAACACAGCCTATAATACACAAATGATGTTTTTGGCGGCTCAAGGGGTGATGGGGGTAGGAGCATCAGTAGATGCTACTAAGGTTAGTGGTCCAGGCACATATACTACTAATTTAATTTTCAGCGGTAACTTTAGCAATTCACCTATAACAATTCCGATTACGCTCACAGTTACGTCACCTTCCACCCAGCCGACAATCACATCTGTAACTTCGGTTTTGAGTTCGTATGTGGCCGGAATCAATAACGCACAATTTAACTGGAATAGAGCAGGTAATTTTACGGGAGCAAACAATCTTTACTTCGCATATCTTAAACAAACAACAGCACAGTTATTAGGTAATAATAGTAACGCGCCAGTTAGTTATATCCCAATTTATTTTAGAGTGTCGAGTTTATCCTACCCAACATTTACTTTCACAATTCCATCAGATGTTGCCTCTATTGGCGGCTCGCCGATTACACCAGGAACATATTATTTGGAACTTGATTACACCGATACAAACGCCAATATACTTGCATCGGCCACCAGTAATGCATTTCAGATAACAGCCTCAACTTCCACCCAGCCGTCAATCACCGTTAATTCACCAAACGGAGGAGAGCAATGGCAGGCAGGAAGTACTCATAATATAACTTGGAACGCTACGGGATTAGACAAGGTGAAAATTTGGCTCCTTAGTCAAAGATCGGGCATGACTCAATTTGAAGTAAACAGCATAGCTACTAACCTCGATGCTTCGAGCAGTTATTATTCTTGGACTGTTCCGACGCAACCTCTTTGCAATCAATATTCATGCCCGTCTTATTCCGGTTATGCATGCCAAAAAATAGAAGTTGTTGATAACAATTATAGCTATTCGAGCTCCAAAGAAATTTTAGGTGAAAGCAATAATTGTTTCAGTATTGTTGCGCCGACAACAGGCCAACCCACCATTACCGTCACCTCGCCTAATGGAGGCGAACAATGGGCGCAGGGATCAACACATAATATTACGTGGATATCGTCTGGCCTACCAAGTTCTGATCAAGTTTACATCGAGCTGAGAGGGGTTAATGATAATCCAAGGGCTCAGTTTCCGTGGGAGAGCAGTAATTCTACTATTCTTTTGGGTTCCGGCTCTTATTCTTGGACAATACCGACAAATTTGTCAACTGGCCAATATAAAATTAAAGTTCTTGATTCGAATACGACAGACAGTCCGACTATTTATGATGACAGCGATAATTATTTCAGCATTATTGCGCCAACAGTGGGTTTAAATGCTTCGCAGAACAGCTTGGCATCGATTTCTGCTGCCATTGCAAAAATACAAGCAGAAATACAGGCGATGTTGAATAAATAGTTTTTGCAAATATTATTTTAAGCAGGCGGGGCAATGCCCCGTCTGCTTTTGTATTAATCATTGACTATTTTTGCCTTCAGACTATTATTAAGTAATAATTTAAAATTTTTAATAATATGGTAGCAAAAATTTTATTTACTCAATAAAATTTTTGATATGTTTTATTAAACAAATTTTTCATGAAAATTAAATCACTATTAATTACGGCTGTTTTAGCAACAGCGATTTTGTGTTGTGGCGTTGCAAATGTGCATGCCGCCAAGGCCACAACAGCGGCTGATTGTTTATCAGTGGTAGGTGGCACGAATTATACTACCGATGAAAGGATTTCTTGTTTGCAGGATTTGATCACCCAGCTTATGGCACAGATAAAAAACCTGCAGTCTCAGCAAGGCACAACACAAGCTTGGTGCCATACTTTTAATAATTATTTAGTAGCCGGATCTACAGGTTCGGAAGTGGATGATTTATGGACTGCGTTGGGTAAAGATAATCCTATCATTGCGCCATCTCTTTCTTATGATCACGAGGGTATGGGTCAGCCAGATACTTTTGGAGAAAATACAGCCGCTGCGGTCGTTCAATTTCAAGGAAAATATGGAATTATGCAAACCGGTACAGTTGGTCCTATCACAAGGGCAAAATTAAATGCGCTGTATAGATGTGGGACAACGCCGGCATGTTCTAATTTGTATTGGTTTGACAATACAAGCAGTAATAGTTGCCAGACTCCGAAACAATTTTGTGGTACCTATATGTATTATGGTTTGCAAACCTTTGGTAACCAGCAGGATTGTTTAAATGCGTTTAATTTGGCGAGAGGAAATTGCACACCGAACTGGACGTGCAGTTGGGGACCGTGCAAAAACGGTTGGCAGTCGTATGTTATTACAGACTCCAATAATTGCGGATTATCAGCGCCAAATGTAAACATTGCTTGTCCAGCCCTGGCTCAACAGTGCCCGATCCAATCGTCTATAAATGTTCTTTCGCCGAATGGAGGAGAGACTTGGCAGAAAGGAACCATCCAGAAAATAAAATGGCAAGATAATATACCCATCCCAGAATGCCCGCCCGACGCATATTGTGCTCAGGTTGCAAGATTTTATGACATAAAATTAACTCAACCTCGTCCATATTGTCCGCCCTGTGTTGCAGGAGCAGCTTGTGCAGCATGTAGCATTCAAGCTCCATATACAATTGCTACGAGCGTAAGCGGTTATTCTTATTCTTGGGGCGTAGGCAAAATTTTAAGCAATTATCTTAGTACTCCAGCTCCTGACGGTGCATACATTGTCCAAATCTGCCAAACCGGCACCGATATTTGTGATTCAAGCGATTCATATTTTAAAATTATTGACTTTCCAACAACCAATCTTCCGCCGGTTATCAGCGGAGTTACTGCTCCAACAATACTTAGCGTAAACCAAACTGGAACTTGGACAATAAACGCATCTGACCCTGAAAATGGGCCGTTAAACTATTCTGTTAACTGGGGAGATGCTATTATTGCTCCTATTTCATACTCCGCCTCTGCTCAAAGTGCTTTCATCCAAACTTCCACATTTACTCATTCATATTCGTCGGCGGGAATATACACGGTTACGTTCACAGTTATGGATAATGCCGGACAGACAGCGCAGACAAGTTCAACAGTGCAAGTTGGTTATAACTGTCCTGCGGTACAATGTATATTAGATTCTTGTCCTGGTAATCATTCACCAGATACTAATGGATGCGTGAATTGCAGTACTCCTTGTTATCCTTAACCTTCTATCATTGCGCCATTTTTATTTGACGCAAAGCCGCCCCGTTCAACGGGGCGGCTTTTTGCTTGCCCTGAGCTTGTCGAAGGGGTGTAGGCACTTGCACACGCCTAAAAAAAGTTGTATAATAAACAACTTAAACTTTTTGTGTATGCAAAACGAATATATAAAAATACGGGGGGCGAGGGTGCATAATTTAAAAAACATTGATTTAGATATCCCTAAAAATAAACTGGTGGTTATCACCGGTTTGTCCGGCTCGGGAAAATCATCTTTGGCTTTTGATACTCTTTATGCTGAGGGCCAGCGAAGATATGTTGAAAGCTTGTCGGCTTATGCCAGGCAGTTTTTGGGAATAATGGATAAGCCGGATGTGGACAAGATTGAAGGAATTTCGCCGGCGATTTCAATTGACCAAAGAAAGTCAACCCATAATCCGCGCTCTACGGTCGGAACGATTACAGAAATTTATGATTATCTGCGCCTTTTGTATGCAAGGATAGGAAAACCCCATTGCCCGAATTGCGGAAAGCTTATTTCGCGCCAGACGGTTGACCAGATTGTTGACCAGGTTCTTAAATTGCCCAAAAAAACAGAGATTACAATTTTGGGCCCGGTCATCCGTTCTAAAAAAGGGGAGCATCACGGAGTATTAGAGGAAATCCAGAGAGGGGGATTTGTGAGGGTAAGAATCGATGGTACAATTTTTCCGGTTGAAGAATCATTGGAAAAGCCGATGGACAAGCAAAAAAAACACGACATAGAAGTTGTTGTTGACCGTTTGATTTTAGATAAGGATTTAGACAGGTCAAGATTAGTTGACTCTTTGGAAATTGCTTTGAGGCTGGGAAAAGGAATTGTGATTATCGGGCAAAAAAATGATCCCGAACAAGATTTAATATTTTCAGAGCATTTTGCATGTGAAGAATGCGGAATTTCTTTGCCGGAATTAGAGCCCAGATTATTTTCCTTTAACAATCCTTATGGCGCATGTCCGGAATGCACGGGCTTGGGAGAAAAACTGGAAGTTGACCCGGAATTGGTGATTCCCAACAAAAGGCTGACAATTGCCGAAGGCGCCATCTGGCCTTGGTCTAGGGCATCGCATAAAGTCGGCAGGCAAGGATATTATTATTCGATTCTTTCGGACCTGGCGGCAAAATATAATTTTTCTTTGGACGAAGAAGTCGGCGATTTGCCTAAAAAAATTGTTGATATTATTTTGAACGGTGACGGCGAATTCCAGGGAGTAATCCCGAATTTGGAAAGAAGGTACCATGAAACCGATTCCGATTGGACGCGGGCGGAAATTGAACAATATATGGTGACAAAAATTTGTCCGAAATGCCAGGGCAAAAGATTAAAGCCAGAAGTTTTAGCAGTGACTGTCGCAGACAAATCAATTGACAAGGTTGTTGAATTGTCCACCGATAAAGTAAAAGAATTTTTTGAAAAACTTTCGTCAAAATTAAATGCAGGCGAAGTAAAAGTCAGCCAGCCGATTTTGAAGGAAATTATCGACCGGACGCAATTTTTAAACGATGTCGGGCTTGCTTATCTGACCTTATCCAGAAAAGCAGGGACGCTGGCCGGAGGAGAAGAGCAGAGAATAAGGCTGGCAACTCAAATCGGCTCTAAATTATCAGGGGTTTTATATATTTTAGATGAGCCGTCAATCGGTTTGCATGCCAGAGACCAGCATAAATTGATAGATACGCTGGTGAAATTAAAAGAGCTGGGAAATACGGTTGTTGTTGTTGAGCACGACCCGCAAACAATGCAGGCTTCAGATTGGATTGTTGATATCGGGCCGGGCGCAGGAAAGCACGGAGGGAAAGTTGTTTTTCAGGGGACAGTAAAAGAATTATTAAAATCTCATACCTTGACCGGTGATTATTTGTCCGGAAGAAAAAAAGTGGAATTGGATAAGTCCCTTCGGCGCGGGAGTTCGACTGAGGCTCACTCGAAGTCCTCAGGACAAGCAAAATCTAAAAATAAGAATTCCACCTCCGCTAAAGCTTCGGCGGACAAGCAAAAATTTTTGACAATAAAAGGAGCCGAGGAACACAATTTAAAAAACATCGATGTTAAAATACCTTTGGAAAAATTTGTCTGCGTTACGGGAGTTTCCGGTTCTGGAAAATCATCTTTGGTGAATGATATTTTGGCAAGATCCCTGCTGAAAAAGTTTTACAGGGCAAAAGACGAACCGGGAAAGCATAAAGAAATTTCAGGAGTTGAAAATATAAATAAAGTTGTTTTAGTTGACCAGTCGCCCATTGGAAGGACTCCAAGGTCTAATCCGGCAACATATACCGGGGCGTTTGCATACATAAGGGATATTTTTACCAAAACAAAAGAAGCAAGAGTCCGAGGTTATTCAGCCGGCAGGTTCAGTTTTAATGTAAAGGGCGGAAGGTGCGAAGCCTGCGAAGGCCAGGGCCAGAAAAAAGTTGAAATGTATTTTTTGCCTGATATTTATGTTGAGTGCGAGGAATGCCAGGGCAAAAGATATAACAAAGAAGTTTTGGAAATCACCTATAAGGATAAAAATATTGCGGAGGTTCTGGAAATGACGGTTGAAGAGGCAATGGAGTTTTTCAAAAACATTCCCGGGCTTTATGAAAAAATGAAAACTTTGAAAGAAGTCGGCCTTTCCTATGTTGAACTGGGACAGCCGGCAACCTCATTGTCCGGCGGGGAAGCACAGAGGGTAAAATTGGCAACAGAACTTTCCAGGAAAGGCACCGGAAGGACTTTGTATATTTTAGACGAGCCGACAACAGGCCTGCATTTTGACGACATTAAAAAATTAATTTCTGTCTTAGGCGGACTGGTTGAAAAAAACAATACGGTCTTGGTTATAGAGCACAATTTGGATTTGATTAAAAATGCCGATTGGCTGATTGATCTGGGGCCCGAAGGAGGAGACAAAGGAGGCGAAATCGTGGCAGAAGGAACTCCGCAAGATATTGCAAAGGTAAAAAATAGCTACACGGGGAAATTTTTAAAAACCGAAGTATAACAGAACACAGCTCTTTGAAACAAGTTCGGCTGCGCCGGAAAATCATTTTAAAAAGATAATTTTCCTGTGTGGCTGAACGCCTTGTCAGCCAAAAGAAATGAAGTGCGGTCTTTGGGCCCGAAACCCATTGATTCGTGAGGCACCGATGCCCCCATTTCTTCAAAGCCAAGGCAAAAGGAGTTGGTCATGGAATGGAATTGGCGAAAGGAATTCTTGGAAACGATTTATGAGCGGAAGGCGCCGATGGTTCTTGTTCCCCAGGAAGTTATAGATGAGGTGGCTAAGCACATTAGAGAGAACTGCCAAAGCAAAAGAAGGTTTAAATCAGCATGCTTCATTATTATTCCGCTGCTCTACGCTTCAATTTTCCTTTGGGCATATTATTGGCATAATCCGTTTTCAGTAATATGCCTTCCCGCAATAATAGTTTGTGTTATAGTATTTTATTTCCTTTGGCAGTCTTCCATGGACGCTGACGCTTGTTGCCTTGAGAGGGGACAATTGGAGACTGTGAAGGGCATCATGGCAGGCACCATGAAGGACTTTGCTATCCAGTTTAACGAACTTTGCAAGGCTCTCGGTCCAAAAAGCCGCGAAATGGGCGAATGGACGAAAGACCAAGTTGTAGAATATATGAAAGCCGTCCTCCGGGGATGGACATATGAAGTAAAAAAGCTTCAAGACGCCTCTCCTGGCAACCCTTGCGCCGGCGCTGAGGAAATGCTGGAGTTCAAGCGCCTGTATTGGCTGTTTACCGAGTGGTCACAGACAGACTTTGGCGGATTCGGCCAGTATTTCCCTCAGTAAATGTGAAAAACCATCGTATCCCTGCGCGATGTCAATTGCGCAGGGAATATTTTTTAAAACATCTATTGACAAAGACTGTTTATTTTTCTAAATTATGTTATAGTAATGTCTCAAAGGCATTTTTTATTATTAATTATTTTTAAAATTATGCAAATTAAACCATTAGGAGATCATATTTTAATAGAGCCCATTAAAGAGGAAGAGAAGACAAAGGCCGGTATTTTTTTGCCCGAAACAGCTTCAAAAGAAAAGTCAGAAGAGGGCAAGGTGATTGCAGTGGGACCAGGCAAAAAAACCGATGACGGCAAAATAATTATGATGTCGATAAAACCGGGAGATAAGGTTTTATTTACAAAATATGGGCCAAGCGAAATAAAAATTGGGGGAAAAGAATATTTAATCGCTTCAGAAAGCGATATTTTAGCAGTAATAGAATAACGAATTTTCAAGTTTCAATTTCTAATTTCTATTAAAGGTTTAATTTTTAATTTAGAAATTAATTCCTTAGAAATTTAATAGAAATTTAAAATTAGAAATTATAAATTATGCCAAAATCTATAAAATATAGCGAAGACGCAAGAAAAATTTTAAAATCCGGTTTGGACAAAGTTGCCAATGCGGTAAAAGTAACCTTAGGGCCTAAAGGCAGAAATGTTGTTTTGGGCTCGGGTTTCGGCTCGCCGACCATAACAAATGACGGAGTGACAATTGCGAAGGAAATTGAACTGGAAGACAACGTCGAAAACATAGGGGCTGAAATCGTGAAAGAAGTTGCCTCAAAAACAAACGATACCGCAGGAGACGGCACGACTTCGGCCGTTGTGCTGTGCCAGGCAATTGCAACCGAGGGATTGAAAAATGTGGCTGCAGGAGCCAATCCTCTGGCATTGAGAAAGGGAATTGTAAAAGCGAAAGATGCGGTTGTTTCTTCTCTGAAAGAAATGTCAAAGCCGATCAGCACAAAGGAGGAAAAGGCCCAGGTTGCGATAATCTCAGCCCAGGACACAGAAATGGGAAACTTAATCGCTGAAGTTATGGAAGAAGTAGGCAGGGACGGGGTGATTACAACTGAAGAATCAAAAACTTTCGGGCTTTCAAAAGAAATTGTGAAAGGCCTGCAATTTGACAGGGGTTATGTTTCCGGATACATGGTTTCCAATTCGGAAAAAATGGAAGCATCTCTTGAAGAGCCGTATATCTTGATTACAGACAAAAAAATCAGCTCATTGCCGGAAATTTTACCTTTATTGGAAAAACTCGTGAAGGCAGGCAAAAAAGAATTGGTTATTATCGCAGACGACGTTGACGGAGATGCTTTGACAACTTTAATCGTAAATAAAATCAGGGGAATTTTTAACGCCTTGGCGGTAAAAGCTCCGGGGTTCGGAGACAGGAAAAAAGAGATGCTGGAAGATATCGCCATTGTGACCGGGGCAGAAGTTATTTCAGAAGAAAAAGGGATGAAACTGGAAAATGTTGAATTAGAAACGCTGGGGCAGGCCAGGCGCGTAATTTCCACAAAAGAAAACACAACAATTGTTGAAGGCAGGGGTGAAAGAGCAGACATTGAAGCAAGAATCAACGCCATCAAAAAAGAAATTGGCTCTGCAACATCGGATTTTGACAAGGAAAAACTGCAGGAAAGATTGGCAAAGTTGTCAGGCGGTGTGGGTGTTATAAAAGTGGGAGCCGCGACAGAAGTTGAACAAAAAGCAAAACAGCACAAATTGGAAGATGCCTTGCACGCTACAAGGGCTGCGGTTGAAGAGGGAATTGTCCCGGGCGGCGGAGTTGCCTTATTAAGAACCCTATCTGCCTTGGAAAAAATTTCAGCCGAAGGCGACGAAAAAACTGGAGTTAATATTTTGAAGCGGGCGATTGAAGAGCCGATCAGGCAAATTGCTGAAAATGCCGGCGTTGATGGAGCCGTGATAGCCCAAAAAGTAAAAGAATCCTTCGACCCTGCTCAGGACAAGGGTAATTTAGATTTTGGTTTTAATGCAGCCACAATGGTTTATGAAAATTTGATAAAAGCAGGAGTTGTCGATCCGACAAAGGTTGTCAGGACTGCCTTAGAAAATGCAGTATCAGCTGCATCTATGCTTTTAACGACAGAAGCAGTTGTTTCAGAGCTTCCTAAAAAAGAAGACAAGCACAGCCATATGCCGAATATGATGCCGGAAGACTATTAAAATATTTGAAAAAACCGCAGTAATGCGGTTTTTTCATTGACAAGGGTGATATCGAGAATATAATGAAGTAATATAATTAAACCTAAAAAATATGGCAAATTCGGATATGGGTCCAAGACCCGAAGAAGAAGAATCAAAATTACCGGATGCAGATTTTATTAAAAAGCAAACGGTAGTTATAGGAGGCGAATCGCTGATAGTCGGATTAACCCCGGAGCAAGCAAAAGCGCTTTTGAAGTTCGCCGACGAAAAAGGACTTAACAGAGGTGAGGAGGAAGATAATAAAATTAAAATAGCTAAAACTCCACTAAGTGAACATGAAAAAAAAGCGCTTAAAGATCAAAAGTTTATAATGCCAGAAAATGGAGTGACAATTTATCTCGGACACACTACTGATTCCCACGAAGCCCTTTTTAATGAAATGGGTATAAAGATAAAAGGAGAAGAAAAAGAATAGGAATATATCTTCGAATCCCGAGGTCAGAAACCTCGGGATTTTTGTTTGGTTTAGATAAAATTGACTAAATTATTTTTTTGGGATAATCTGATTTATCCTGAGTAATTTGCTCAAGATGACCTTTGAAAAAGGAAATCACGCATGGGAGTAAAATCCTTCATTGCGCAGTACCACGTGGATTTCAGGCTTAAAGACTTAAACGGTCTGGCCGCGATAGCAAATGACTTCGACCTTATTGGGTTAGACTGTGACGGCACGACCAGTGTCTTTCATGGTTCCGAGCCTGACGGCAGGATAATTGAAACCTTGCTGGCGATTGCGCCGAAGGCAGAAATGATTTCGAATTCATCTTTTGACGGCTTGAAAAGGATTCGAGATATCTACGGCGCGCTGATGCCTGTCAGTAAGATGGTGGGATTCGGCATTCTAAAAGAGCCCCATTTATTAAGGTTTAATAGGGGTGGCGGGCTGAGAGTTTTGAAATATCTCCCGACTCAGGGAATCTTTTATGATTGTACGGAGCAGCTTGTATCTGGAGACAGGCTGTTGGAAAAAATAACAAGCCAATACCAGAAACCCAATCCGCTGGTTTTGCTCGCGGTGGTTGCTTTGGCTAAACAGGAAAAAAGGATTCCTGAAAAGAATCCGAGAGTCCTGTATGTCGGCGATAAGTACAGCACAGATGTCAGATGCGCCAATCAAGCTGGAGTCGAAGCTGCGCGCGTTCCGACAATGGGGCAGTTCAGCGACCTGCGGGAGTGGAGAATTGATTACGTCGCCGCAAGGCTTCTCTTTGATCTGCCTTTTGGCGGATTCATGAGCTGGCTTGCAAGTACAGGATGGCGTGATGATAAGGAGAAAAGCGATGAAAAAATTAAAGATTTACCTGGCAGGCGGGTTGTTTAATGCCGGACAGAGGTTGCACAATCTTTTTCTGGCAAAGTATCTGAGAGAGCTGGGGCACGCAGTCATTCTTCCACAGGTGGAAGCGCTTCAGTTTTTTCACGGAGACCGTTTCGACGTGGCGGGCGTGGTTGAAAGCTGCAGACAGGCGTGCCAAAGTTCTGAAAACATCTTTGTCGGGAGCGCCGATGGCGCTGATGCCGACAGCGGAACATGTGTGGAATACGGCATTGCAATTACCTCAGCCGGCACAGCGATTATTTACCGAACTGATTTCCGCACTGCGGAGGAAAAAGAAGTTGGAGTTAATGCAATGCTCAAAGCAAGGGGCACGATATTCATCTACCATCCTTGTTTTATCGCCGACCTTAATCAGGTCGAAGGATACTACAGGGAGCTGGCCCGGAAAATCCACGAGGCAGTTCTTTCAATAACAAAGTAATATGGGTCCAAGCACACAGCATTGTATTTGGGCTTTTTTGTTGCATAAATTATTTATTTTGGTTATAATTAATGCATGGAGTGTCCAAATGACAATGAACAATTAGAAAAAGTTTTGTTCCATAATGTGGAAGTTGACTACTGCCCCAAGTGTTTGGGTATATGGTTCGATAAAGATGAATTAAGGCTGGCAAAAGACGACAAAGACAAACAATTAAATTGGGTTGATGTTGATTTGTGGAGGGATAAGGCAAAGTTCCATGTATCGCGCGGTGATAGACATTGTCCCGTTGACCGCTCCGGTTTAAGAGAGGTTAAGTACGATAATTCCAAGGTAAGGGTTGATTTTTGCAAAATGTGCGGCGGCGTTTGGTTAGACAGGGGAGAATTCAAGCAGATAATAAACTATCTGAAAAATAAATCCGATTATGAAATTCTGCACCGCTATACCAAAAATCTTGTAGTACAGTTATGGGAGGTTTTTTCAGGCCCTGAGGGATTCCGTTCAGAATTAGGAGACTTTCTGATGCTCTTGAAGCTTTTTACCTACAAATTTGAAACCCAGCATCCATATTTAAATACGTTAATAGAAGATCTGTAGAAATTTTAATAAATTAAAATTTATATAATTACGTCGCTCGGTCGGAATAAATAACACTCGCTCAATAAAATGAAAATTTGTTTTCATTTTATCTCGTTCATGTTCTTTACTCCTTCCTCGCTAGTAATTATAAATAACCAAAATCATGGGAATAATATCGTGGATAATATTAATCGTTGTAGTCGTTGTTATCTTGTGGGTAATAGCTGCTTTTAACGGTTTAGTAACATTAAAAAACAGGGCAAAAGAAGCTTTATCGGATATCGATGTGCAGACTAAGAGAAGATATGATTTGATTCCGAATTTGGTTGAAACAGTAAAGGGATATGCGGCTCATGAAAAGGAGCTGTTTGAGAAGGTAACGCAAGCCAGAGCAACCGCTATAAGCGCCCAGGGGCTCTCCAATAAAGCAGAGGCTGAAAATGCGCTTTCAGGCACTTTAAAAAGTTTGTTCGCTGTAGCTGAAAATTACCCCGATTTGAAGGCCTCTACGAACTTTTTGAGTCTTCAAAATGAACTTACGGATACCGAAGATAAAATTCAGGCTGCCCGCAGGTTCTACAACACAAATGTCAGGGATTTAAATATCAAGATAGAAAGCTTCCCGGCAAATTTGATAGCAAACTCATTCGGGTTTAAAGAGATGGAAATGTTCCAGACAGCATCCGAAGCGGAAAAGCAGCCCGTTGCAGTTAAGTTCTAAAACCGGTCGGTTATAAAATGCCAAGCATTTATACACAAGCAGATTCCAACACGAGAAAAACCTGGTTTCTAATAACTGGGTTTTTGGTCTTTATCATAGCTTTGGGCTGGCTTTTCAGCTATTTATTGGACAGCGACGCGATTCTGTACGTTGCTGTTTTTCTAAGCGTTTTTATGTCTTTTGGCAGTTATTGGTGGTCTGACAAAATTGTTCTATCAATGTATAAAGCCCAGCCGATTGAAAAAAAAGACAATCCGCAGCTTTACAATGTTGTTGAAAATCTTTGTATAACAGCAGGGCTTCCTGTGCCTAAAATTTATATTATTCCGGAGATGCAGCCGAATGCATTTGCCACAGGGCGCGATAAAAATCGTGCAGTAGTTTGCGTGACCCAGGGACTTTTAAACAGATTGGATAAAACAGAACTGCAGGGAGTTTTAGCTCACGAATTGTCCCATATTGGAAATAAAGATATGCTGTTGTCTACAATTGTGGCAGTTTTGGCCGGGGTCGTTGCAATAACTGCCAATTTCTTTTTAAGAATCAGTTTTTGGGGCGGGATGCAGGGAGGCAGGAGAAGCAGAGACAACGGGGGGCTGGGCATTATTTTAATGATTGGCGGGCTTGTAGCCGCAATTTTGGCTCCTATAGCCGCAATGCTGGTCCAGCTGGCAATTTCCAGAAAAAGAGAATTTTTGGCAGACGCCGATGGCGCTTTGTTAACCCGGTATCCGGAAGGACTGGCCCGCGCATTAGAAAAAATTTCATCAGACCCGACCCCGATGAGAATTACAAATGACGCAACCAGTTCTCTTTTTATTGACTCGCCATATAAGGGCCAGCAAAAAACTCACTGGTTTGCAAAACTTTTTTCAACTCATCCTCCCATAGGAGACAGAATAAAAGCTCTGCGCGATATGGAAACATGATAGAAGTGGAAAAGAAATTTTTATTGAAAGGGGACGATGAAAAAAGGCTCATTGAGGGAGCCGATTTTATCGGAGAAAAAGTTTTTACGGACATTTATTACGATACAAAAGATTTTTCTTTGACTGGAAACGATAATTGGCTGAGGCAGCGGGATGGAAAATTTGAGCTGAAATTATCTTTGAATAAAGAGGCCGTAAGGAAAGCAAATTTTTACGATGAGATTGAAGACGAAGATAGAATAAAAGAATTTTTAGGGATTTCCGGGTATGATATGGAAGATATTCTTTTGGAAAAAGGATATTTTAAATTTTGTATTTGCAAAACAACAAGAAGAAAATACAAGAAGGGAATTTTTGGAATAGATATTGATTTTGTTGAATACGGAGATTTCAATTATCAGCTTGCAGAAATAGAATTAATGGTTGAAAATAAATCAGAGATGGCGAAAGCGCTGGAAAATATAATTGATTTTGCAAAAGAAAAAGGTTTAAATACAGGATATGTAAGAGGCAAAGTGTTGGTTTATTTGAAAGAGAAAAGCCCGCAGCACTTCAAGGCGCTTGTAAAAGCCGGAGTAGCCCGAGAATAAATTTTTGGAGGAGTCGCATAGTGGCCATTGCAACAGCTTGGAAAGCTGTGACCTTAACAGGTCTCGTGGGTTCGAGTCCCACCTCCTCCGCATTAATAATTTTAGCCAAATGTATTTGGCTAAAATTATTAAAGAGGTGAGACGAGAACCCAAATGGAGGGGTCGGGAGGAAAGAATTTTCCTCCCGTGTAGGAAAATATTAAAAACCGAGAGGTTTTTAAGGAGCGAGCCGGAACCGAAGAGCTAGCCCGAATGAAATGAGGGCGGCAAGGCAAGCGACGGGTTCTAGTCCCACACCACCTCCTCCGCTTGAAAAACATTTAATTTAAAAATATTTTTATGAAAAATCAATATATCATGATT
>CAIMWV010000011.1 GCA_903845295.1 Candidatus Staskawiczbacteria bacterium | reverse complement strand
CGAATGATTTTTCATTGTTGCCGGCCGTGTCGAGATAGGTCCATCCGAAAAATATTGAGCCGGAACAATAGTCTGTGCTGAACGTGCCGGCGGTAAATGGCGGCACTGTCAACGGATCGCTTGAGTCGACTTGGGTGATTTGAGGGGGCGGTATTAAATTTACTGTAATTTGAGTTTCACATTGGGCGAAAGCAATGATTCCATTTTGGATTTGAGCAGAAACCGAATATGGACCGCCTGCGGTGCCATAGCCATTACAAACAAAAGTACATCCGGAAGCAGTGCAACTATGAGCGCCGAGAGTTGCACCGTCGCCGCAAATCGGATAGCCACTTTTAAAAGTCGGCGTTCCACCCATACCGCTGTAAGTCAAAGTAAAAGTTGCGTTTCCATTTTGTTGTACAGTGCCAGGCCCGGCAAGAGTACAACTGCCAGTCGATATTACAGTAACTGCCGGGCAAGAAGCAATTTTGCCAGAGCCGCTGGGAGATGTTAGCCCTCCAGATGAAACTGTTACCGTAGAAGTATAAATGCCTGCGGATGGAAAAGACTTAGTACAAACCGAAGACGTTGAGCCGGCGCAATCCCCTGCCCAGGAATATGTATATGGCCCTGCCCATCCGCTCGGTGCTATTGGCGTGGCAGTAAAATCAATCGGCGTATTTACTAAGGCTTGCCTCGGGCTTGTAGAACAAGTAACGCTGATAAATTGGGGGGTGGTCATTTGCACGCATACGCCGGTTGTTCCTGCTGTTATACTTCCTGGTGGACAATTAGGTGATAATGCCTGCGGAATTTCTGTTGCGTCTGCCGATGCGATTACACATATGCCATCTACTAATTCTACAGGCGGATACGAAAGTGGATGGGCGCCCCTCCAATACGGGCAATCAAATGACTGCTCCGGATATCGGTTTATTGATGCGGCTACGCATATGCCGGTTGTTCCTGATGTTATGTCTGACGCCGGACAACTGACTGACGATGCGGGAACTTGGCTTTGCGCTGTGCTCGCTTGCACGCATATTCCATTGATTCCGGCTGTCCCTCCTATGCTTGATGCCGGACAATCGAAAATTGGCACAAGCTGATAATCAATATAAATTGTCGCCTGGGCTTCATTCCCGCAGGTAAGGACTTCAACCGTTCCAGCCAAAGGGACTGTAATGTCGCCGCCCGTGTTATACATAATGCTATTATATCTATACATGGGAGATCCCCATTGTGCCGGGCCAATTTTTGGATACCATTGGTAAGATAGCCTTAAGAAAATAACTCCTTTATGGCTGTTTGTAGGATTAGCAACCGTGGTTTGACCCGACCAATTATAAAGATTTCCATTAGCCACAAAATTAACTAAAATGGAGCCCGAAGTGGGTATCCATGTTCCCCTGCCGCCAGTTGGATCGGAGGCAGTATAATTGGAAGGAGTATTCCATAAAAGATTAATGTCGGCGGCAAAAACCGTCCCTGCTGTAAAAAACAAGACAGACAACGAAAATAACAAGCCTAATGAAAAAATTTTTATGTTTTCCATTTTTCTTTTCTTGCCTTGAATAATTTTATAAAGGAGAAGTTAAAAATTTTTTTGCGGAATTTATAAACCAGAAAACTAACGGCTAAAATTATTATCAATAATACTAAAACTGAATAAAGAAAAATTCTGCTGTTTTGCTCTTTTTTTGCCAATTCATTTTCAAATTGTTTTGCTTCTGCGGAAAATATCGGCAATTCAATGCTGCGCTTGTCAAAAATCGTCCCGCCTTTTGCCAGGCTGACTTCAATTTTAGGATAAATCAAGTCGTTTTTTACTGGAATTGTTATTGTTGAAGAAAAAACATCGGAATTTAATGAAACATCTTTTGAGGTTTTTGCAATAAGATTCTCGTTTTTATCAGAAACTATGATTTCTAAGCTTCCTTGGCCTATATCGCTGCCGTCTGCCGGACCGATTAAATCAACCGACAGCTCCATATTGTCGCCTGACTTATAATAATCTTTGTCTATCTTTACATTTAATATCTTGCCCCCTTCTCCCTCCACTACCCAGCGGAAAAATTCAGTGCCGGAAACCTGTTCCTGATTTTGGTAAAATTGGACTTCGGCCAGATAAGATTCGGGATCGCTGAATTTCGGCATTTCCAAATTGATTTCTTTTGTTCCGCCGCTGGCAATTATTATCGGAGAATCCTGGTATTCCTTGATCAAAGGCATATCAACCTGTCTTTTAAAAATTTTAATATCGGGTATAACAGTAATTTCTTCTCCCGGATTTTTTACCGTCAGGAAAGCTGTTGGCGATTGGCCTGGAGAAACATTTGCCCCTTCTAATGTAGGGTGCTGTTCATTGCCGATTAAAACTTTAGATAAAGGAGAAAGTATTTCCAAAAATTTGCCTGTTCCCTGCAGGGAAACCGCCTTATCCTGCCACCCCAGTCCGCCCATTACCGGAGCAATAATTTGCGCCCTTAAAGTATAGTCTCCGCTGATAATATTTTTAGGATATGTGTAATCAAAAGATTCGGTGGCTATTTCGTTTGGCGGAATAAAAAATGTTTCCTTCGGAACTAAAAAATCGACAAATTTGAAATCTTTAAGCGAAGTTCCCTGCATTAACTGGATTTCATATTTTAAATCGCCCGAATAATATTTCTCCCGGTTTATGGCAGTAAACTCCCCTTTTATCTCATTTCCCTTGACCTCATTTATTTTTAATTCTGTCACAAAAATTTGCGGAAAAAAATCTGCCTTAATCTGTTCTGAAAAACAAAAAACAAAAATTGCAGTTAAAAAAACTGGAATGAAAAATTTAAGTTTGCACTGAATAAACTTAGGCATATTTGATTTTACAGTGTAATTTGCGGAAGGTTGAAATAAACCGCCGAAGTGCCTACACCTACAGAAAGGCCGTAACTGGCAGAATACGCTGGAGGAGTGGGGCAAGTAGCATAGGCGGAATTGCCCCAGGTGGTGCCGCCATATCCCAAGCTAAAATAAGAACTGAGACCTGCAACATTTTGGCAATCAGCAAGAGGTACGTTGGTACCGTTGGTAGACGGCACTAATTTAATTCTGGGCGTATAACTGCCGCCGAAATGTTCGAAATCAAAGGTTTTAGACGGTATAAATTTAGAAAGGTATGAAACCCCCGAGTCTATCCAATTTGCAACTGCTGTGCCGGAAGCATCTGTTACTTCGTAACGGACATTGGAAGCACAGGAAACCCAAAACTCGGTAGTTAAATCTAAGTTTTTCATTGCTGCCCTTTCAGGAATTGTTACATTAGTAACGGTAAAGGTTACTGTAAACCAAACCGTTGAAACAACAACTTCAATTGTCGCTGTTTTGTTGTTTGTGTTTGTAAATCCCGGAGGAATTGCCCCCAATACAGCGGTGAAAGTATAGCTTCCTGCTAGGTGAGGATTATATGTATCCGTGTTCACCCAATTTGTCACAGGTACAGTCACAGCCGAATTATTGGCTGTTGCACTCGTGGGCAATGCTGCGATTACAGCCGCCGCATTTGCATATGTTGCCGAACCTACAGCTCCTGCTGAAAAATTTGGTATGGCATCGAAGGATGTTATATTCACATCTGCATGCGCAGCTCCGGCATAGAATATAGAAACGAATAAAATTGCTGTAACTAATATTATTTTTTTCATCTTGTTTTTTACCCCCGCACCAAACGAGCACTTGCGCCCTCGGCGCAGAATAAAAATAGTAATCGTTATGGTGTTGGGGTGAATTTTATCGACTTTAATTATTTATTTTATTTTTTAATTATAATTTTTGTTCTTACATCCCTGCGCTTACATCTATTTGCATATTTATTACCAGAATTTGCGGCTCTTGTTTTGACATATCAACTATTGCAGTCAGCCCGTATTTTGGATTTGCTTTTGATTTTAGCCGGACGAAAAAAGAATTTTCATTAAGCTTTATCGTATCAAAGGGTTTTTCAAGAGACGTGTCCCTGCTCGAATTTTTTTCCCATTCAGCTTTCTTTTCAGCATAAACCTGCGGCGAGAAATTATAATAATCTATAAGCTCGGGCCCGAAATCTTCTGTTTTGACTAATTTTACAAAATCAGGGTAAACGGGGCTTTTTTTTATTATTGACATTAATTCGTCCATTTCTGGCGGTATTGCGGGTTTTGCTGATTCGCCCGGCACAACTGGTTTTTTATTGCTGGAAGAATGAAAAACAGCAAAAGCCGAGTAACCCAAAAGAATCACTCCGACAAGTATTATAATTACGAAGAAAATCTTATTTTTCATTTTTATTTTATTCATTATATCACTTTTAGATTATCGAGGTTAAATGTTGGGGTGTGGATAACTGCCTGCAGGGTAAAATGTTTTACGGTGTATTTTGCAGCCTTATACATATTTTTTACAGCCTCTTATAGATTTTCTATAGGAAGGGTGCAAGATATGAAGGGTGCGAGCACATTGAGGATTAGCTTAAAAATGCGGTTAGTATTTACTCACTGGCCAAAAGCTTCTTCTATGTATTATACAGGGCCCGTATTTTTTTAAACAGGCAAAATGCCCGGCAGTACCATAACCCTTGTTATCCTTAAAATTATACCGCGGATATTTTTTATGGTATTTTTCCATTATTTTGTCCCGGGTAACTTTGGCGATAATGCTGGCCGCCGCGCAGGAAAAAACTTTCACATCCCCTTTCACAATTGATTTCTGGGAAATGGTTCGGCCCTGCTCACCACTAGTTTTTAAATTTATCTTAAAATTGCCGTCCAAAATCAGATAATCTGCTTTACAATCCAGATTTTGCAGAGCTTTCTCCATTGCCAATTTTGTGGCTTCTAAAATATTTATTTTATCAATTATTTTTTCTGAAACCTCCCCCACTCCATATTTTATCTGCGGATGCCTTGTCAAAATTTTAAAAACTTTCTCGCGTTGCTCAGCCGTCAATTTTTTAGAGTCCTGAACGCCAAAATTTTTGATAAAAATTTTGGCAGAAGGCCCAGCACTTATTTTTTCTGAAAATAAGTGCTGTGGCGTTACTATCACCGCGCATGCAACAACCGGCCCGGCCAGCGGTCCCCGCCCGACTTCATCCAAACCCGCTACAAATTTGAATCCCCTGCTCCACAATTTTTTTTCTTCACTAAAATTAGGATATTTCACAGTTGCGGCATTAATTTAATATTATTATATTCTATCACAAATAAAAAAAACTAACTTGTAAAATTTTTTTAACAGGGTAAAATGGTATAATATTCCTATGCCCAAATTTACGCACCTGTTCACCCCCACACCAAAGTTTTTTCCAAAAACTTCTGGTGTGGGGGCAAGCGTTCACTCGCTATGACGAAGTTTACACATTTGCATGTCCATAGCCATTATAGCCTTCTTGACGGTTTGCCAAAAATCGACGAACTTTTAGATTACGTAAAAGAATTGGGAATGGATTCTGTAGCTTTAACCGACCACGGAGTCATGTACGGCGCGATTGAATTTTATAAAAAGGCAAAAACCAAAGGGATAAAGCCGATAATCGGATGCGAAATTTATACTGCCTTTGAAAAACTTACGGACAAAAGGCCTAACATAGACTCACGGCGGAATCACCTGATTTTGCTGGCAAAAAATGAACAGGGTTATAAAAATCTGGTAAAACTTGTGACAATCGCCCACCTTGAGGGCTTTTATTATAAGCCGAGAATTGATGAAGAGGTTCTGGAAAAATATGCCGAAGGGCTGATAGGGCTTTCAGCTTGCGTACAAGGAAAAATCCCAAGATTGCTTTTATCCAATAAATTAGAAGAAGCTGAAGAAACAGCTCTACGATATCAAAAGTTTTTCGGCAAAGGAAATTTTTATTTAGAGCTGCAGCATCACGCGAATATACCGGATCAGATAACGGCAAACAAAAGACTGATTGAGCTCTCAAAAAAAACCGGGATTCCGCTGGTGGCGACAAACGACATCCATTATTTAAGGAAAGAAGATTCAGAAGCCCAGGATGTTTTAATGCTGATAAATACCGGAGCTGACGCAAACGACCCGGAACGCATGAGCATGACCCAGGATGATTTTTCAATGATCAGCCCGGAACAAATGGCAGAATATTTCAAGGATATTCCTGAAGCCATTGAAAACACACATAAGATAGCTGATGAGTGCAATTTGAAAATTGAATTGGGTAAAACAAAGCTTCCGACATTCCCCCTTCCGGAAGGGAAAACAGCTGAACAATTTTTGGAAGAATTGTGCCAGCAGGGATTAAAAACCAGGTTCGGGGAAAATCCTGACCAAAAAATAATCGACAGGTTAAAATATGAAATTTCAGTTATAGAAAAAACCGGATTCGCCGGATACTTTTTGATTGTCCAGGATTTCGTAAATTGGGCAAAACAAAACAGGATTGTTGTGGGACCCGGCAGAGGATCGGCCGGAGGCTCTTTGGTTGCCTACTTAACGAACATCACCAACATCGACCCGATAAAACACAATTTGCTTTTTGAAAGATTCTTAAATCCGGAAAGAATTTCCATGCCTGATATTGATTTGGATTTTGCCGACAGAAGAAGGGACGAGGTTATAAAATATGTCGCAGAAAAGTACGGATCCGACCACGTTGCCCAGATTATTACTTTTGGAACAATGGCGGCAAGAGCCGTAGTGCGCGACGTCGGCAGGGCTTTGCAATATACTTACTCTTATTGCGACCAATTGGCAAAAATGATTCCTATGGGTATGGATTTGGCGGAAACTCTTGAAAAAGTTGATGAGTTTAAAGACAAATATGAAACTGACGAAATGGCAAAAAGATTGATTGACCTTGGAAAAAAGCTTGAAGGAGTCGCCCGCCACGCTTCCACTCATGCCTGCGGAGTTGTGATTTCAGCTGAACCGCTGACAAACACCGTTCCCCTGCAAAGGCCGCCCAAAGAAGGAGATGAAGGCATCATCACCCAATATGAAATGCACAGCATTGAAGATCTGGGGCTTTTAAAAATGGATTTTCTCGGGCTCAAAAACCTAACTATAATAGAAGACACATTGGCCCGCATTTATGTCCTGCACAATAATCTGAAGATTGATCTGGATAAAATCCCTTACGACGACGCAAAAACTTACAAGCTTTTGCAGGATGCTTTGACAACTTCCGTTTTCCAGCTGGAATCTGACGGAATGAAAAGATATCTGAAAGAATTAAAGCCCACGACTTTCGAAGATGTAACTGCCATGGTTGCTTTGTACCGCCCGGGGCCCATGCAATTTATCCCGGATTATATTGAAAGAAAACATGGAAAACAAAAAATTGAATACTTGCATCCCAAGTTAGAGCCGATTTTAAAAGACACTTATGGAATTTGCATTTACCAGGAACAATTGATGAAAATAGCCCAGGATATCTGCGGATTCACGCTGGGCGAAGCGGATGTTTTAAGAAAAGCAGTCGGTAAGAAAATCAAGGAGCTTCTGGATGCGCAGGAAGCAAAATTTACGGAGGGAGCTATAAAAAACGGCGTATCAAAAAAAATCGCGGAGGAATTATGGCAATGGATTTTGCCGTTCGCAGCTTACGGATTTAATAAATCCCACTCGGCAGCTTATGCCACAATCGCCTATCAGACAGCATATTTAAAAGCCCACTACCCTGTTGAATTCATGGCGTCTGTTTTAACTTCTGAAAGGGCTGATGTTGAAAGAATTGCATTCTTGATTGATGAGTGCAAAAAAATGAATGTTGAAGTTTTGCCTCCCAACATCAATGAAAGTCTGAAAAATTTTACAGTTGTCGAAGGTAAGAGCCAAATTCGTTTCGGACTTTTGGCTGTTAAAAATGTCGGCGTAAATATTATTGACGCAATTGTTGCAGAAAGAAAAACAAATGGCCCTTTTAAATCAATCGGAGACTTCATATACAGGGTGAAATCAAAGGATTTGAACAAAAAATCAATGGAAGCTTTGATAAAGGCCGGAGCTTTTGACCAATTTGCCGAGCGGAACCAATTATTGCAGAACCTGGAAAAAATGCTGGAGATCGCCCGTGAAAATAATAAAAAGCAGAATACAAACCAGATGGGGCTTTTCACGAGCGCAAAAATAAGTAATAATGATATAAAGCTAGAGAATGCAACTCCGGCCAGCAATTTTGAAAAACTTGGCTGGGAAAAAGAACTGCTGGGGCTTTACGTTTCCTCGCATCCGCTAAATGGCTTCAAAAAACTTTTTGAAACAAAAACAATTGCTATTTCAAAAATCGATGCCGGCTTTGTGAATAAAAAAATAATTTTAGGCGGATTGGTTTCCTCTGTTAAAAAAATTATCACCAAAAATGGAAAGCCAATGATTTTTATGAAGCTGGAAGATTTATCTGGAAAAATGGAAGTTGTAATATTCCCCAACCTGCTTGAAAGGAACCCTGCTGCATTGCAGGAAAATAAAATTGTTTTTATCGCCGGCCGCGTAGATGACCGCAACGGAGAGATTAAAGTTGTTGCCGATGATGTGCAGGAGATTCTCGTTCCACGGGAATCTTAAACCTAAAATAAATCTTAAATTTAAAATATTTTTATGGACGAAAAACAAATAGAAAAAATCAGGCATTCGTTATCACATATTATGGCTTCCGCTGTTTTGGAGCTTTATCCTAAAACAAAACTGGGAATGGGTCCGGCAATTGAAAACGGATTTTATTATGATTTTCAGTTGCAAAAGCCATTGGAAGAGAAAGATTTAGAGGAAATTGAAAAGAAGATGAAAGAATTGATTTCACAAAAATTAAAATTTGAAAAACAGAATATAACCAAGCGCACGGCAAAAAAATTATTTGCCATCCAGCCATATAAGCTGGAACTTATAAAAGAATTGCCGGGAGATACAGTTTCTACATATACAAGTGGAGAGTTTGTAGATTTATGCAAGGGGCCTCATATAAAAAGCACAAAAGAAATCGCGCAAAATTCTTTTAAATTAACAAAAACAGCTGGCGCTTATTGGAAAGGAAACGAAAAAAATAAGATGCTGACCCGAATTTATGGATTGGCTTTTACAACCGAAAAAGAGCTGATGGATTATTTGAAAATGATGGAAGAGGCGGAAAAAAGAGACCACAGAAAACTTGGCAAAGACTTAAAATTATTTACTATTTCCGAACTTGTAGGAGCGGGACTTCCTCTTTTGCAGCCAAAAGGAATGATTATAAGAAAAGAAATCGAAGATTATTTATGGGATTTGCACAAAAATAAAGGATATGACCGCGTTTGGACTCCTCATATTACTAAAAAGGGTTTGTACGAAACATCTGGGCATGCAGCAAAATTCGGCGAAGAACTTTTCAGAGTAAAAGGTGGAAATGAAGAGTTCTTTATGAAACCCATGAATTGCCCGCACCATATGCAGATATTCTGTGATAACCAGTTCTCTTATCGAGATATGCCTGTACGATATTTCGAACCAGCAACCGTTTACCGATATGAAAAGGCTGGAGAATTATCCGGTCTCACAAGAGTTAGGGCGATAACCCAGGACGACGGACATTTATTCTGCAGAGTTGAGCAAATATCCCAGGAAGTCAGCACAATAGTTGAAATTATCAAAGCCTTCTATACAACAATGAATATGATGACCGGTTATTGGGTCAGGCTTTCGGTTAGAGGTAAAGATAAAAGCAAATATCTAGGCAAAGACGAAGTTTGGAAAAAAGCAGAAGCTGCTCTAGAAAAAACAGCGAAGGAAAACAACTTAAATTATAAAAGGATAGAAGGAGAAGCCGCATTTTATGGACCAAAATTAGACTTTATGTTTAAAGACGCGATAGGCAGAGAATGGCAACTTGCTACAATACAATGCGATTTTAATTTACCGGAAAGATTTGATCTTTCTTTTGTAAATGAAAAAGGCGAGAAAGAAAGGCCCGTTGTCATACACAGAGCCATTTCCGGATCTCTCGAAAGGTTTATGGCTGTTATGATTGAGCATTATGCCGGGGCTTTTCCCTTGTGGCTGTCCCCTGTTCAAGTTGCCGTAATTCCGATTTCAGAAAAGCATTTAGATTATGCCCAAAAAATTGAAAAAGAATTGAAAGAAAATAATGTCCGTGTTGAAGTAAAAAACGAAAATGAAACTCTGGGCAAGAAAATTCGCGAGGCTGAAATGCAGAAAATTCCTTATTTATTGATTGTCGGAGATAAAGAGGTTGCGGCAAAATCAGTCAGCGTCAGAGAAAGGGGCAAAGGCGATTTGGGAGCCATGGAAATAAATAAATTTATAGCTAAAATCAAGGAAACAATCAGTAATAAAATTTAATTTTTAATTTTATGCAAGAACTTTCTGAAGCAACAAAAAAATTAATACTGCAGTATAAGCTTGCCTACCAGCGAAATCTGCCGAAGCAAGGCGTTACCACCATACATGTTGATGAGGTTGCCAAAAAGGTTGCTGCTTTTTATGAGCAGATAAGGACAATTGTTGACTGGAAGGAAGAACACTTGATGCGACGAGCGGCTATCATCAGAAAACTGAAAAGAAAGTTCTTTGATTTAGAATTGAACAATTTTTCACAAACCGGAACCGGAAACGCCGCAGAATCCTTGGTTTTAGAACTGATAAGGGGCGGACATTTTCCTAATGATAAAATTGAGGAATCAAAAATCAACGATGTCCAGAAAATAATAAATAAATATGTTTTTATATTGAAAAATAATCCGGAAAATAAAGCTGGCAAAGCCGGACTTGGTTTTTATAACTGGCTGATAGAAGTCGCGGCCTGCGAGATAGAGGAAACATTGGCTCCGGCAATAAAAGAAATGGCTTTGATCGATTATATGTTCGGGTCTATGAAAGAGAAAATCAAGGTTTCCGATAAAATTTTTGAATCGGGGCTTCTCAAGAAAGAAGACGCAAACATCCAAATTTATATTGCCATATGCCAGGCGCTGTTCAAATTAGATAAGCCGATAATCAGCTATAACCTGATAAAATATGAATATCCGGGCTGGCAGCGGGCTGACGAGCAATTGATACGGAAAATATCCGAGAACGCATTCAATATATGGCTTCAAATAGAGAAGGATTTGGTAAGCCCTTTAGCAAATAAATTCTATTATATATGCGAAAAATATGACACGCCGTATTTATTGATGGGAGATATCCTGTCAATGAACGATTCTGCAGAAACGGGCAAGGAAATCCTGGATCCTTCTGTTTTAGAAAGCCTTATAAAAGACGCTTATTTAAAAAGATTATCCACCTTAAAATCCAGAATTTCCAGGGCTGCTATTTATTCCACTATTTCAATTTTTGTGACTAAGGTATTATCTTTATTGCTTTTAGAGGTGCTGATAGAAAAATATATTTTGAAGGAAAAAATAGACTGGTCCCTTCTGTCAGTGGATGTATTGGTCCCGACCATTTTAATGTTTTTGCTTGTAATCAGCATAAGAAAACCTTCCAAAAAAAACCTGAATCTTGTTACGGTAGAAACCATGAAAATAGCCTATAAAAAAGAAAGTGCTGATACATACGAAATAAAGATGAGCAGGAAAAGAGGATTGGTCATGAAAATATTTTTATCCCTTATGTATGTTTTTTCGGCCGTTGTAACCTTCGGGATAATATATTTTATCTTCAAGTATTTTTTCGGGAGCTTGCCCCCGACTGAGTTTATCACCTCTTTTATTATCGATATTATATTTATTGCCGTAATTTTATTTGCCGGAACAGCGGTTGCGAAAAGAGCCCAGGAGCTTACGATGGAAGAAGAAAGAGAAGATTTTCTGAGTTTTTTATCCGACGTATTTTTTCTGCCGGTGCAGGGGCTTGGCAGATGGATTTCAATGACATGGAAACAATATAATGCCCTAGCAGCATTATTTAATGCTTTGATAGACATGCCATTTTCAGTCTTCATAGAATTTCTGGAGAAATGGAGGTATTTCATAAAAGAGCGGAAAGAAGAGATTCGATAGAAGGCACAACCTGATGAAGAGAAAACCACCGTTATCAAGCTCGCACCCTTCATATAAAAATTATATAAAAGGCTGTAAAAGAGCGGAAAGAAGAAATAAGATAATCATTATAAAAGACGGCTTGAAAAAGCCGTCTTTTTGATGTAAAATTACGGTTATGAAATACCACGTCATTGTCTATGGTTGCCAGATGAACATATCTGATGCAGAAAGAGTTTCTGCTGTTTTAGAAGGCTTAAACTACAAAAGAACCCCTGAGATGAATGAGGCGGATTTAATTGTAGTCGTAATGTGTTCTGTGAGACAATCGGCCGTTGACCGGGTTGTAGGCCTTATTGAGAAATTTAAAAAAATCAGAAAATTGAATCCCGGATTAAAGACTGTTTTAACCGGATGCGTTTTGAAAAAGGGCAGAAAAATTCTTATTGAGGGATTTGATCATGTTATTGACATAAAAGACATAAAAAATCTGCCAAAAATCATCGGAGAAGATCATGAGAAAAATAGCGGCGATTATCTGGATATCACCCCGAAATATTCCTCAAAATTTTCTGCCAATGTTCCGATAATGACCGGCTGCAATAATTTCTGCGCTTATTGCGTTGTTCCCTACATCCGTGGCCGGGAAATTTCAAGACCGGCAAAAGAGATTATTTCAGAAATAAAAAATTTAGTAAAAAAGAATTATAAAGAAATCTGGCTACTGGGACAAAATGTAAATTCATATAAGGACCCTTCGACAGGCTCAGGGCAAGCAATAAAATTTCCAGAATTGCTAAAAATGGTCAGTAAAATTCCGGGAAATTTTTGGATAAGATTTACCTCTCCCCACCCAAAAGACTTTACTGAGGAATTAATCGAGGTTATGGGAATGGGAGGCAAGATTACTCCATATTTGAATTTGCCTGTGCAGGCCGGCGATGATGAAGTTTTGAGAAGAATGAACCGGCCATATACTGTCGCACAATATAAATCATCGATCAAAAAAATCAAACGGGAAATTCCTGACATGTGCATCTCAACTGATATCATTGTCGGTTTCCCGGGAGAAACCAAAAAACAATTTGAGAATTCGAAAAAACTTTTTGAAGATACAAAATTCGATATGGCCTATATTTCCGAATATTCGCCAAGACCGGGCACCGCATCTTCAAAGATGGAAGATAATGTTCCTCACCAAGAAAAAACCAAAAGGAAATATGAGCTAAATGAAATCCTGAAAAAAACTGCTTTGGAAAACAATAAAAAATATATCGGCAAAACCGTGGAGGCCCTGATAACCGGCCAAAAAAATAAAACCGCCTGGGTCGGAAAAACTAAAGAATACAAGACTATATATATCGAATCCCCCAAAAACCTGATGGGAAAATTTATCAAAGCTGAAGTTATTGGCGCCACCCCTTGGGGATTGAAAGCTGCTTTAAAATAAAAAAGTCGTTCAAGTTCAATCAGAACGACATTGGCACGTTAATGTCCACATAAACCCATTGAGCCGCCGCGGCCCAGATCGCTTTCACAGCCAGGAAGAAAATCGCCGGTATCGAATCCGAAAATAATGCGGGTAAGCGATACAATGCAAAGAACTAGCAGAATGGCCCACCTAAAAGGTCTCATCGGTAAAAACCAATCTTCATCGTCCAGGTATCCCTTCCTCACAAAACGGTAAATCATCAGAGAGATAGAGCTTGCGTAAACGGCGACGCAAAACCAAATACCACAGAACGTACACATGGCCTTTCCTCCAAAAATTCCCAATTGAATTGCCAAACAGCTACTTTCTTAATACAATAATTTAAAATCCATGTCAAAAAAAATAATAGTTATTTTAGGTCCTACTGCTTCTGGCAAGACCGGACTGTCTATTAAGTTGTCAAAAAAATTCAAAGGCGAGGTTGTTTCGGCTGATTCAAGGCAGGTTTATAAGGGCATGGACATTGGAACCGGAAAAATTACAAAAAAAGAGACGCAAGGCATCCCCCATTATCTTTTGGATGTGGCTGACCCAAAAAAAAGATTTGACGTTGCCCAATATAAAATTTTAGCTGACAAGGCAATTGAAAAAATATTTAACAAAGGTAAAATTCCATTTTTAGTTGGCGGAACCGGATTTTATATCCAATCCATTGTTGATAATATCCAAATCCTGAATGTTAAGCCCGACTGGAAACTGCGCGAAAAATTAGAAAAAAAACCGTTGCCGGAATTATACAGAATGCTGGCAAAGCTAGACCCTGCCCGAGCCCATAACATCGATAAAAATAACCCCAGGCGCGTTATAAGGGCATTAGAGATAGTATTGAAATCAAAGAGGCCAATTATGCCTTTAATAAAAAATAAGCCCGCATTTGAGGTATTATTGATAGGCGTAAAAAGGCCGAAAAAAGAGCTGAAAAAATTGATAGAAAAACGGCTTTTAAAACGGCTTGATGAAGGCATGATAAGCGAAATAAAAAAACTCCATAAATCAGGGGTGTCGTGGAAACGATTGGAAGAGTTTGGTTTGGAATACCGTTATGTCGCACAATATCTGCAAAACAAATTATCATATGGCCAAATGGTTTGGCACCTGCAAAAAGCAACTGAACATTATGCTAAACGGCAAATGACCTGGTTTAAGCGCGACAAAAGAATCAAGTGGATTAAAGATACGAAACAGGCTGAAAAGCTGGTAAAAAAATTTCTATAAAAAAAGAGCCCCCGCAAATGCTGACGTCTGGCATTCGCAGGGGCCTACTCTAGCGACACCGTTTTGAAAACGGCCAGCCATCGCGATGGACAGCTAGAATCGCCCCGGATCCTTGCCATATAGCAGGGAGCAAGGAACTTCAAGTTCCCAATTTGCTTTAGGAAGCGGGAACTTACCGGGCTGAGGCGCCGGCAAACCCATAATGTACTATTTCCCCTCCTTTCTCTCCTGTAACAGTCAGAAGTCCTGCACCCCCGATGAAACAAATTCCATCTCTTTTTTTATGATAATACTTGCTTACTTATTGTCAACAATTTTATCCCCCGCTTAAGGTGTATATGAGTTGTAGACAATATTATCTTTGGTATAATAAACATATAATACAAACAAAAAGGTCGAGCATAAACAATTAATTCACAATTAAAAAATATGATAACAACAAAAATCGCAACAATCGTAACAATTCTATTAACCGCTTCTTTGGCTTTGCCGGTCGGCGCAATTGATTTAAATTCTCTTAATGCAATCAACGGCGCAGCCAACGATATAAATTTGCAAACAGATGTTAATGGATCCGGCTCTATCAACGCGGGGAACACCAGCATTACGACCAACAACAATGGCACTTCCATTTCAGCCGGAAATACACAAATTCAATCTTCGCTTGATAACGGCGAAACAGTACAGGTGGGGGGCTTAAAAGTCCAAACATCAAAAGAAGGAGTAAGTATTGATAACGGAAAAGGATTAACCATAACAACTTCAGGATCCGGAGCATCTGTGACCTTGCCGGAAGGCTCAACCGGGATTTCGGCCGATGCCCTTAAAGGAATTTCCAAGCTTCAGTTAGCTCCAACCCAATTATTTAATACTGACCTGTCAAAATTAACCAATCTGCAGGTAAACGCCAATATACAAAATGGAAAAGTTGTTTATTCCTTGGAAGACCAGAGCGGCCAGCCAATCTTAACCGGAGAGACATCTACTCCAGTTTTAAATGCCGGAACCGGCCCGGTGACATTTGATGTCAGCAACGGAAAAATCACCATCAATGATGAACAAGTCGTTGATTACACTAAAATAATGGATAAACTGAACGGGAACAAATTTATTCCTTTGGTTGGAACAACCCTTGCGGGAGATAAAGTAGAAATTAATCCTGATCAAAACGGAGCTGAAATAAAATTTACCGCTCCGGACGGACAAGAAATCACAACCGATGTTAATTCCAATTTTAACATCAAGGGGAACAAGCTTTTCATCGGTGAAGGAAGCAATCAAACTGAAGTGAAAATTTTACCTCCGGAGATTAACAGCCTGCTAGATACTCTTAAGACCACTACCCAAGGCATGGCAATAGGCACCGAGAACTCAAAACCGGTTTATAATTTGAATGTTAATGAGCCCTTCAAGCTTTTATGGGCAATTCCTACGAATATGGTATCCCAATATACCGTTGACGCTCAAAACGGAAACGTTTTGGGTGTTAAGAGCCCTTGGTATTCTTTCTTAGGAACAGTAAACCCATTCCGAGATAACTTCATCAATGCTATTGAAAAAATGATTAAGAAATAAAGCGGTTTTGCACAAAAAAACAGTCCTTCGACAAGCTCGGGACTGTTTTTTAGTTTATTTTAAAATATTTTTAAGTAGCTTCTGCACTGTTTCCGGATTTGCCCTTCCCTTAGTGGCGGCCATCACCTGCCCGGCTAAAAACTGCAGGCTGGCGGCTTTTCCTTTCTTGTAATCATCAACTGCCTTTGTATTTTTTGCCGCTACATCTTTTACGATTTTTTCAAGTTCCGAATCATCTGACATCTGCCTCAAATTGTTTTCATCTACGAATGTGGACGGATCAGAGCCATTATTAAATATGTCTGCCAGAACCATCTTTGCAATTTTTGATGAAATCTCGCCTTTATAAATCATTTTTATGAACTCTGCAAAATTTTCCGGAGTTATTTTGAATTCCGTTTCCACAAAGTTTTTGTCGCCCAGCAACCCTTTAACGTCGGAAATAAGATAATTTGCTGCCAGTTTTGAGGCTTTTATATGCGCCTGACCTTTTTCTTCTTCTTTGGTCCACTCTTCAAACTCAGAAACAACTTTTTCAAAATATTCGCTCAAATCCTTGTTTGCCACAAAAAATTCTACAGGGGCGCTGTCTAACCCATACTCTTTTTTAAATCTCTCTCTTTTCCGCTCGGGCAATTCCGGCACAGTTGCTTTTATTTTTTCTATATAATCCTTTCCAAAATGCATCGGCGGCAAATCTGGCTCCGGAAAATACCTGTAATCATGGGCTTCCTCCTTTTCCCTTTGCGAGAATGTAATTTCTTTTTTGTCGTGCCAGCCGCGCGTTTCCTGTACAACTTTTTCCCCTGACTCTAACACCTCTTCCTGCCTCGCAATTTCAAAATCAATTGCTTTTTCAACGACCTTGAATGAATTCAAATTTTTAATTTCAACTTTTGTGCCAAGTTTTTTTGCTTTACTTATGCTTATATTCACTTCCACTCTCATCTGCCCTTTTTCCATATCGGCGTCAGAAACCCCCAAATATCTGAAAATTAACTGAAGCTCCTCGGCAAACTCGCGCGCCTCTTTCCCGGAAGTGATATCCGGCTCTGTAACCAGCTCCATTAAAGGGATTCCCGCCCTGTTCAAATTAACCAGAGAATAATCAGCGCCCTCCGGGTGCATCAAACTGCCGGTATCTTCCTCCAAGTGTATCCTTGTTATTCTTATTCTACGGCCTGTGATTTCTAAAAATCCTCCCTGGCAAAGAGGCTGGTCGTATTGTGAAATCTGATAGCCTTTCGGCAAATCGGGGTAAAAATAATTTTTCCTGTCAAATTTTGAATTTTCGGAAACCGTGCAATTTAAAGCCAGGCCGGTTTTTATAACCATCTTTATCGCCTCTTCATTCGCCACGGGCAAAGTTCCCGGTTGTGCTGTGCAAACAGGACAGATATTATAATTCGGCCGTTTTTCATCCGGATCATTTTTGCAGGAACAAAACATTTTTGAATTTGTTTTCAGCTCCGCATGTATCTCTAGCCCAATTGTTGGTTTATATGCCATAATTTTGTGTTTAAGGTTAATTAAATATACTAAAAAACAGCTTTTCCTTCAAGCTGTTTTTATTTCCTCTTATAAACTACTGATGAATTTTCGATCCTCCTTCAAAGTTAGCTGCATACACTACACCATTGGAATCCTGAACATATGGCGCGATAGAATCCAAAATTTCTTTAATTCTCATAGAAATAGTACTTTGGTCGATTTTATTCTCCATTTTAGAAGATTCTGTGTTGGGTCTGTCAGAATAAGGCGACAGCCAAACTCCGCCCCCATACGACGCAAATTCAATAATAAATTTTTTGGATTTTTCAAAATCCCCCTCTGTTTCACCGGGAAATCCGACAATTATATCCGTCCATATCGGCACATCCGGCAATTTATTTTTTAAATTGACAACAGCCTTCTTCGCATCTTCAATAAGATACGGGCGCTTCATTGATGCTAACACCCTATTGCTTCCGGATTGTATCGCGATATCGATATAATGAATCCTGTTTCTATTTTTAATAAAAATACTTTCTAAATCTGCGTAATATTTGATAAGCCACAGCACATTGATATCGTGCAGTATTACCTTATAATTACCTTCTACTTTAAATAATTCGGTCAATAATTCAACGACTGTGGAGTTTGTGTCTAAGCCATATCCTCCCAAATCATGCGCTTCTAAAAAAATATTTTTTGCTTTATTATCTATGTTTACACATGCCTTGAAATCTCTCACTATATCTTTTAACGGCCTGCTTTTCATTTTACCTAAAGCAAACTTTATAGCGCAATATGCACAATTTCCGAAACAACCCGTTGCGACTTTTACATGATAAACAGTTACACCGGAATCAGAAGAATTTCTATTATTTTTTGTTTTAGTTAATTTTTCAGATATTAATTTAATCCCTCTTATAAAAAGAATATTGACCGGCAAGGCTCTGATTGAGCTTCTGACTGACTCAAGTTTATTTGATAATTTTTTAATAAAGGTGTCTTGGAACGAAAAAGGATAATCTATCTTTACCGGTATTTCTACAGAGTTGAACTTAATTTTAGCACTAATCAAGTCATCAAATTTCTCCAATTCCTTTGAGGCAATGGCATGAAGATTTCCTAAATTCATTATTCCGGCAGCATCTATTAAAGGAAGGCACCCGATTACAATAATCTTTGCTTGGCTGTTCTTATGTTCCAAAAGGTATTGTATCGCCTTAAAGGATTCCTCCTGTTTTGGCTTGATGTACCCGCAAGTATCAACGATAATCAGTTCTGCTTTTCTGAAATCATTATTAAAACTGAACCCATTCAAAATTAAATAGTTGTATAACCTTTGTGTATATGTCCTATTTCTGCAGCAACTAAGATCGCGAATATAAAAATAATTCATGCTTATACAATTTTAAAATCCCGTAGGCAATTTTATATCCTACATTTTAAAATCCTTAGGATTGTTTATCCCGCGCAGCGTATGGGTTATAATAGAAATCCTTATTTTCCAAGGATGCCGCCCAGGAAATGCTCATTTCGTCCATATCAACCCTTATGTATTTTGCCAATAAAGGCTGTATTTTATTCATTTCTCTCCAGCACTGCTGGGCAATTCTTCTGTAAGAGGCATGCCCCTTTTTGCCGGACCTTAAAGATATAAAGTGGTGCAGCTCCCTCAGGTTCCATGTGATTAAAACTCTTTTCCGAAAGCACATGGGCACCACATACTGAACATCCTCGGGAAACATCTTATATATTTTATTATACGCCTCAACGGATTTTTCCACCACGGCCTTAAATTTATCTTCAAAACCCGCCTCCCTGATTTCCGGCGGCAGATCATATCCGTGTACAACAGTTATCGGCTGGTTTGACTGGGTGCACATCCTATGCCTCTGCACATCCCTGAACGCCCCGTAATCCAATAAAATATCGAAAGTATAATAAACATGCTCTAATTCTCTCAGCGGCGCATCAAATTTTTCCCTTCTCTTTAAAGTTTCGTCAATTATTTTTTCTTTTTTCCCTTCGGGAAGATTCCTGACTTTTTTGGCAATTTCTTCATAAGATAAATTTGAGTAAGGATAAAGTATTGATGCCACTAATTTATTTTCTGCATCTTTATCGTAGTCAACAATTGTTACCGCCTGATTATTCCCGGCTTCCTGCCCCAATTCCCAATCAGCGATATTTTTTAATTGTTTTTTTGTTTCTGTAATATAATTATTTTTCCAGGCAAATTTTATAAGAGTCGGCACGGCCGCCATTGCGTTCTCCTTCATTTCTTTGCCGATATCCTGCATTTCCTTCAAAGGATGCGACAAAAGTTTTTTAATCAGATTTTCAAGTTCTCTTGTGTTAATGGTCATTCCAAGGTTGGTAAGCGTTGCCGTAGGCAATAAATACCTTAAATTATCGCAAGCCCTGGCTTTTGAAACCATATTGTATAATTTTTCGTCCTGGTCGGCGGGCTTGGGATATTTTTGTTTTACAAAATCCATCATGGGCTGGGTCATTTCTTCATAAGCTGACATCAAGGAATTGACTGCATCCAAATAAACTTCCTTCAGGTCAGAATTCATTATGACTTCCGGCATATAAAGCTTATCCTTATTGAAAATTTGGTATCTGGACGATTTCTCGGTAAAAGAAGCCAAGCGCGAATCCTCTATGACTTTCGTGGCGATATTGGAAACATTTTCAATTGCCAGAGAGATTACCGCATGCTCTGCGATTGACGAATGGCCAAACCCAACCACCCATTTTTCATGGAATTCAGCTGATTTTTCTTCCGTAAGCTCAGCTACAATTTTGTCAAATGGCTCAGGCGACCTTGAACATTTAGCGAAAGTAACCGCCTTTACCTCGGGCATCAAATTATTCGGCAATGTATAAATTCTTCTTTGCTCTGTCATAACAATTTGTTAATTTTTTCTTTTATGTCCGCAAAAACTTTGTCTATGGAATTTTCTCCATTGATAACAAACATATTTTCGAATCTCTGCGGCAGGATTTCGTAAGTTTTTAAAACCTTGGCTAATTTTTCCTCTTTCTCAAAAAGTTCTTTTTTTGTCCCTCTTTTGTTTATCCTTTCAATGCAGATTTTAGGCGAAACTTTTAAAATGAAAGTTATATCCGGCATCAAAAAATCGCTGTTTATTTTTATAAGCCAGTTTAAATCCAGTCCATCTGAAGCACCATAAGCAAATGTTGAAAAAAAATAACGGTCTGTTATCACGAATTTGCCGTCTTTTAAAGCCGGAATGACTATTTTTTCCAAATGTTCTCCCCTGTCTTGCGTAAACAGCTCTTGGAGCTCTTTGGACCCGGATTTTTTTTCACCGCGCAAAATTTCTTTTATTTTTTTGCCTGCCTCGAATTCCAGCGTCGGCTCTTTTGTCAAAAAAACCTGCTTGCCGTTCTCAGCCAAAAAATCCTGCAGAAGCTTCGCCTGAGTGCTTTGTCCCGAACCGTCCAACCCCTCTAAAACAATAAATTTACCCGGATAATTATTTTTTTCCATTAAATTGAATCTATTATTTTTTTTATTTCCTGATAAAATAATTCTTTTGAGCTGTTGTTTTCTATTTTAAAATCAGCATTTTTACCGATGCTTGGAATTTGCAACTCGGCGGACGCCTTCCCCATTTCTACAAATTTTTCCCAAGGCGCATTGTCGTCGGCTTTTTCTCCCCTTATTCTGACCCTTTCCCATCTTGTTTT
>CAIMWV010000010.1 GCA_903845295.1 Candidatus Staskawiczbacteria bacterium | reverse complement strand
ATGAAAATCATAATAAAAACAAAAAATTTAGATTTAACAGAGGGTTTGCAGAACTTTGTTGAAAAAAAGATTGGATCAGTTAAAAAACACATCGATATCCTTAAGCAGGATACACCCGATAAGGGAAAAACTTTGGCTGAAGTATTTGTTGAAGTGGAGAAAGAAACCCAGCATCATAAAAAAGGAAAGATTTTTCTGGTTAAAACCCAGGTTATACTGCCGGGTAAAAGTCTGGAGGCTTGGTATAGGGCAGACGACCTGTTTAAGGCTATTGTCGGAGCCAAAAACGAACTGAAGATGGAAATTGAAAAATATAAATTCAAAAATATTGACAAGAACCGCAGGGATCAGAGAAAATCAAAAGGAGAAATAGAAATCTAACTTAAAAAAGCCACCCTTTTGTCGAGGTGGTTTTTTAGTAAAAAAATAAATAAAAAAGCGAAACCTGTGGCTTCGCTGATTGACCGGACAAAGATTGTCGCGATCTTCTAAATTACCAATCCGATATCTACCGGATTGGAATCTCAAGGGAAAGGTTGTCGCCTTTATCTACTCCGAGCATTCCGTCGGGCAATTCTGTCGATGCCATTGCCGCAGTCTCTGAACTCATTGCCGTTGAGAGCATCGGCACATAACACCAAAGACAGACGAGGTGAAGGACGCCCTTGACCTTCATTTGGTATGGCCAAACCTCGTCCCAAAAATCAGTCTTTGAACCGCCGTGGGGACCGCCAAGAGGGTCGCCGCATTTGGCGCATTTTTTGGGGCGATATATTACCGCCCACTGCTCAAAATGATTTCTGCAAACATGAATCCCTTCGGGATGGCCAGGTACAGCGACGAGAGCCGCTGCTTCTTCGGTGCATGGCTGGTCTGGGGGACGGACGCTGCCGCCCCACAACATGCGTGATACGACATGTTGGCAAATCGGCATGATTTTTCCCTCCTAAGGTTCTATTTTAAACCTATCATAATTAGGAAAGTCTGGCAATAATTAAGCTTCGTTCCAGGCAATTCTGTACAAGGTTTACAAAAGACACTAAAAAAGCTATAAAAAGATATATAACCTATGTCAATTTTATCTAAAATTTTTGGGGATCCTAATGAAAAGTTTGTAAAAGGGTTAAATCCCATAATAGAAAAAATAAATTCTTTTGAACCGGAATTTGAAAAACTTTCAGGCGAGCAATTAAAAGAAAAAACAAAAGAATTTAAAGAAAGATTAGCGAAAGGAGAAACCTTGGAAGATATTCTTCCTGCGGCTTTTGCGTTGGTCCGCGAAGCTTCAAAAAGAACCTTAAACCAGCGGCATTTTGACGTGCAAATGATAGGCGGAATCGTCCTGCATCAGGGCAAAATTGCAGAGATGAAAACAGGCGAGGGCAAAACCCTGTCAGCCACTCTACCTGCCTATTTAAACGCATTATTGGGCCTTGGGGTGCACGTTGTTACGGTAAACGACTATCTGGCCAAAAGAGATATGGTTTGGATGGGGCAGGTTTATGACGCTCTGGGGCTGTCTGCAGGATGCATTGTAAACGAATCAGGATACGTTTATGACGCTAATTATAAAAATGAAGAGAAAGACAAGGAAAGGGACACAATGGGAAATTTCAAGGTGGTCCAGAATTATCTAAAGCCGGTTTCAAGGAAAGAAGCATATGCGGCTGATATTACTTATGGAACCAATAATGAATTCGGGTTTGATTATTTGAGAGATAATATGGTCTACGAAAGAAATCAGGAAGTCCAGCGCGGTTTTAATTTTGTTGTTGTTGATGAAGTCGATTCAATTTTAATTGATGAAGCAAGGGTGCCTTTAATAATTTCCGGCGAGGCGGAGGAAGCAACCGAAAAATATTATACTTTTGCAAGAGTTATATCTCCCTTGGAAAAAGGCATTGATTATGAGCTTGATGAGAAAGCAAAATCAGTCACTTTCACAGACCAAGGGCAGAACAGGGTTGTAAAAAGCCTGGGATTCGATCCCTGGTTGGACAACGATATCATAACAACCCACCAATTGGAATCTGCGCTGAAAGCCAAAGCGTTATTTTTGAAAGACAGGGATTACACCGTAAAAAACGGGGAGATTTTGATTATTGACGAATTCACCGGCAGAATTTTGCCCGGACGCCGGTGGTCAGCGGGACTGCATCAGGCAGTGGAGGCGAAAGAAGGGGTTGTTGTAAGGCCGGAATCTATAACAATGGCAACAATCACTTTCCAAAATTATTTCAGGATGTACAAAAAGCTGGCCGGCATGACAGGAACCGCGCTGACTTCCGCCGAAGAATTTGATAAAGTTTACAAACTGGAGGTTGTTGCAATTCCTCCGCACAAATCCCTGGTAAGAAAGGATTTTTCCGACAAAGTTTTTAAAACAGAAGCCGGAAAGTTCTCTGCGGCCATAAAAGAAATTGAGGAACTCCATAAAAAAGGCCAGCCGATTTTAGTCGGCACAAGGTCTGTTGAAAGGAACGAGTATTTAGGAAAATTATTGGAAACGAAAGGCATTCCCCACAATATTTTAAATGCTAAAAACCACGAAAGGGAAGGTGAAATCATAGCCCAGGCAGGAAAAAAGGGAGCCGTAACGATTGCAACAAATATGGCGGGCAGGGGCGTGGATATTATTTTAGGCGGCAATCCGTCCAGTCCCGAGGAAGCTAAAATGGTCCAGGAATTGGGCGGTTTGCATGTTATGGGAACCGAAAGGCACGACGCAAGGAGAATTGATAACCAGCTTAGAGGAAGATCCGGCAGGCAGGGAGATCAGGGATCAACGCAATTTTTTGTTTCACTGGAAGATGATTTAATGAGGATTTTCGGTGGAGACAGGATAAAATCTTTGATGACTGCCTTGAAAATTCCTGAAGACGAGCCTATACAAGCAGGAATGATTTCGGGCGCCATTGAGTCGGCACAAGAGAAAATTGAGGGATTCAATTTTGACTCGCGCCACCACCTGTTGGAGTATGACGATGTTTTGAATAAGCACAGGGAAATTATTTATAAAAAAAGAAAAGAATTTTTGGGAACTTCTGATTTGAAGGAAAAAGTTTTGGAAATTTTCGCGAAAGCCGGGCTTTCGCCAGAAGAGTACGGCAAAAAAGAGAAAGAATTGGGAGCTGAAAATATGAAACAAGTGGAAAAATTTGTTTGTTTGCGTGTTTTGGATATGCTTTGGCAGGAACACCTGTCTTATATGGATCACATAAGGGATTCTGTGAGATTGAGGGCTTATTCGGGCAGGGATCCTTTGGTTGAATATAAAAATGAGGGGCATAAAGCATTCGGACAGCTGCTGGCAACCATTGACGCTGATATCGCAGAAAATATCCTGAAAGCCGGCCTGCAGGTTCGTCAAAAACCAACTCCGCAGTCTCGCGCTGTTGAATCCCGTTCGCCGGGCTCAGGGCAGGCCGGTAAAAAAGAAATCGGCAGAAATGACCTCTGTCCGTGCGGCTCCGGCAAGAAATATAAGAAATGCGGGATGTTGAATACTGAAGAGCATAAAAAACTAATGAGGGAGAAAAAATAATATGGCGGTAAAAGAAAGATTCAAGTTAATTCCCTCGGTTTATGCGCTTTTTATCAAAGAACAAAAAATTTTATTGCTTCGGAGGTTCCAAACCGGGTTTGAAGATGGAAAATACGGTTTAGTGGCCGGCCATGCCGACGGCGGAGAAACCATGAAAAACGCAATGGTCAGAGAAGCTTTTGAAGAGGCGGGAGTAAAACTGAAGACGGACAATCTGGAATTGGTTTTAACAATGCATCGCTGGCACGGAGATCATGAAAGAATTGATTTGTTTTTTGTTGCAAAAGATTGGAAAGGAGAAATAAAAAATATGGAGCCAAATAAATGCGATGACTTGTCCTGGTTTCCGCTAGATAATTTGCCATCAAATACTATCTTGTATATCCGCAGTGCAATAGATTGTTATTTAAATGGACAAAAATATATTGAGTTTGGTTGGCCAGAAAAATAAAAAATGCCATGGCAATGAATTCTAAAAAATATAGCATAGGCATAATCGGGTTGGGAACCGTGGGCGGAGCATTGGAAAATTATTTTAAAGAAAAGGGCGCGCCGCTTTTTGTTTATGATAAAAACGGGAGAGGATCTTTGGTTAAAGTAAATAAAGCAGACGTGATTTTTATATGCGTGCCGACTCCGTTTGATAAAAAGAACGGTTTTGATTTATCTTATGTCGAGGATGCCTGCAAAAATATTTCAGGCGAGAAGATAGTGATTATAAAATCAACTGTTCTCCCTGGCACAACGGAAAAATTGCAAAAGAAATATCCCGGCCATAAAGTTTTGTTTAATCCGGAATTTTTGACGGAGCGTAATGCAAAAAATGACATGAAATTTCCCGATAAGCAGATAGTAGGCTTTACTTCAAAAAGCCGGGAAGTTGCCGGAGATATTTTAAGAATATTGCCCGATGCCCCCTTCAAAAAAATAGTAAGCGCACGAGACGCTGAAATGGTAAAATATTTTATAAATACATTTTTGGCATCTAAAGTGGTTTTTGCCAACCAAATGTATGATTTGTGCAAAAAATCAGGGATTGGTTATGAGACGGTAAAAGAAATTGTTGCGGCTGATAATAGGATAGGCGATTCCCACTTAGATATATTTTTTGACGGTTACAGGGGCTACGGCGGGAAATGCCTGCCGAAAGACACAAGGGCCATAATATGTTTTGCTGATAGCATCGGAGTTGATCTTAAATTGCATAAAACAATTGAAGAAATTAACAATAATCTGATATCTGGCAAGAAGTATAAAAAATGCCATGGAAAATAAAAATAATAGCCAAACTGTAACGGCCTGTGCATTTATACATCATAATTTTGATGGTGTCGAAAGAGTTTTTGTAGCCAAGAGAGCTGATACGAAAACTTTTATGCCAGGAGTCTATGAGTTGCCCGGCGGGCACATTGAATCTGGAGAAGATCCTATAGATGGGCTTAAGCGGGAAATTTTAGAAGAATTAGGCATGCATATTGTTGTCGCTGATCAATTTGATGAATTTTCTTATACCACTGATACCCCTGTAATTGAAAAAATTTATTTCGCTACATTTGAAGAACCGATAGAGAATGTAAAAATAAATCGGCTCGATCACGCCAGTTTTTTATGGATAGCCGAGAATGAACTAAAACTTATATTTTCCAAAGAAAAAGGAGAGAAGGATCCCGAGATACGCTCAATCAAAAAGGGATTTAAGATACTTCAAAATTTAAAAATGCAATGAAGGTATCTAAAAGTATAATTTTTATTTTGATAATTGCGGCTTTGGGAGCGGGGATTTACTTTAAGGATGATGCCGTAAAATTTTATAATAGTTTCAACAAGGGCGTACAAAGCTTGAAAAAAACAGATATTGGCTCAACATTGAAGCAGGTCGAGAAAGAAATATTGACACCGCCTCCCTTGAATATCGGGGGCGCGGCAAAGTCGGTTGTCTTGTTGCAAAGCCGGATTATTGCAGAAACAAATTTGCAAAGGCAGGAAAACGGGAACTTGTTGGCATTAAAAGAAAATATAAAACTTGATGGGGCAGCTTCGGCCAAAGCCAATGATATGTTTTCAAAGCAGTATTTTGAGCACGTCTCGCCATCTGGCGTTGATCCGGGAAAATTGGTGCAAGGTTTCGGTTATGATTATATTGTTGAGGGAGAAAATTTAATTTTAGGGAATTTTTCATCGGAAAAGGAAGTCGTTGACGATTGGATGGCAAGCCCCGGGCATAGGGCGAATATCTTAAACAACAGATACACGGAAATCGGCGTTGCCATAATTAAAGGAACTTATAAGGGCCAAACAGTTTTGATTGGCGTGCAGGAATTCGGGTTTCCATCGGCCGCGTGCGTCCAGCCGGATACTAACTTAAAAAATGGGATTGATTCAGCCGAATCGCAACTTGAAATATTTTCTTCGCAGATTAATAATAAGAAAACACAGCTTGACAATGCAAACCAAAACTCCGCAGGTTACGGCCAAATGGCGGATGATTATAATCAATTGGTCGAAAAGTATAATTTATTGGTAGGGCAAATTAAAGAAGCTATTGCAAAATATAATAATCAAGTGAATATTTTTAATAATTGCGTTACTGGTAAGTAAAATGGAAAAAAATAGGCCAAAAGTTGGAATGGGAATTAATATTGTTAACGATAAGCACCAGATTTTTTTGATGCTGAGAAAGGGAAACCATGAGGGCGGGACATGGGCGTCGGTGGGCGGCCATCTGGAAATGGGGGAAAGCTTTTTAGAATGCGTCAGAAGGGAATTAAAAGAAGAAGTCGGTTTGGATTTAGAAAATATTGAAATGCTGGCAACCCTCAATACTATTTTTTCTCCGGAAAAACATTATGTAACTATAGAAGTTTTGGCAAAAGGGATTTTAGGAACGCCGAAGATTATGGAACCTGATAAATGTGAAAAAATTGGATGGTTTAATCTGAATAACTTGCCTCAACCATTGATACTTCCTTTAAAAATGTTGCTTGAAGAGCCGGGAATCAAAGAAAAATTGAAGTCGTCAGACAGTCTCAGAAATTCCAAGAGTTAAATATATCGATAAATAATATAAATAATATGGTCAGGCTGGTAAAACCAAATATAAAATACAAAAAAAGTTTTTTAGAAGCCCAGGAAGAGTTTAAAATAGAAGATCGTCAAGATGATACATTAAAAGGGCTGAGAGATAATTTCCCGGCTTATATAAAGCTGTTAAAAAACCAGGAAAAAGGGAGAGACCTGCCCAATGGCTATGTCCCGGCCAGCGTTTATTGGCTTGTTGACGGAGATAAGTTTATCGGCAAAGTTTCGATAAGGCATAAGCTGACAGAGTTGTTGAGGAAATACGGCGGGCATATAGGTTATGAAATCAGGCCGTCAGAAAGAAAAAAAGGATATGGGGCAAAAATTTTAGCTCTGGCGTTAAAGAAATCAGAACAATTGGGAATCAAGAAAGTATTGGTAACCTGCAATGAAGACAATATCGGTTCAAAGAAGATAATAGAGAAAAATGGTGGGATATTTGAAAGCAAAGTAAAGGCAGATTCGGGAAAAGATTCGGGGAAAATAAAACTTAGATATTGGATTAATATATATGACTAAATACAACAAATTAGTCAGGGATAAGATTCCCGAAATAATCAAAAGCAAAGGCAGAATTCCTGTAACTCATATTGCAGATGATGCTGAATATCGGCAGAAACTGAAGGAAAAATTACAGGAAGAGGTAAATGAATTCATGAAGGCCGAAAGCATAGAAGAGATGGCGGATATTTTGGAGGTTATTAATGCGATTTTAGATTATAAAAAATTTGATAAAAAAGAATTGTAAAAAGTTAAAAATAATAAGTCAGAAGAGCGCGGAAAATTCAAAGACAAAATAATTCTTGATGAGTCATGAAAATAGCGGTTATTTCGGATACGCATAATAATTGGGTGAATTTTAAGAAGGCAATAGATTGGATAATGAAAGAGAAGATCCGGCTGATTTTGCATTGCGGAGACATTTCAGGCCAGGAAACAATTGACGATGCCAAAAAATATTTTGACGGGGAAATAAAGTTTGTAAAAGGAAATGCGGATTATAATTTAGATTTGCCGGAAAAAATGGAATTAGAGTTTGGCGGTAAGAAAATTGCCTTTTGCCATTTCCCGGATATGGCAAAGAAACTGGCCCAGTCAGGAAAATTTGATTTGGTTTTTTATGGCCATACGCACAGGCCATGGGACGAACTTGTCCTGAGCGGAGCCGAAGGAAAAAAATGTCATCTGATAAACCCGGGCGAACTGGCAGGCCAGTTTTACAAGCCTGCATTCGCCGTTTATAATACAGAAACCGGCAAATTGGAATTGAAGCTATTGGAAAAATTATAGGTAAGAGTTGACTATTTCAGGACGTAGAGCTATACTAAAAAATACTTTTTAACTGACACTCATATCTAAATGCAGCAGAAATATTATATTTTTATCGGCGTTTTGATTCTGGCTGTTTTGGCCGGAATTTTTGCATACCCTAATCATTTCAATAAAGGGGTTGACTTTTTAAATCATAAGCTGTCATGGACTCTCCCGCATTTTCCCGAGAAACCATATATTCTGGGCCTCGATTTGCAGGGCGGAGTCAGTTTGGTTTATCAGGCAGATTTAAGCACGGTTACTGACAAATCTGCAGCTATGTCCGGGCTGAGAGATGTGATTGAAAGAAGGGTCAATATGTTCGGAGTTTCCGAGCCGGTTGTGCAAATTCAGGGAACAGACAGATTAACAGTTGAGTTGCCGGGAGTCACAGATGTCCAGCAGGCGATACAAATGATCGGCCAGACTCCATATTTGGAATTTGACGAAGAAAGAGCTGCCGAGGAAACCAAGCAAATTTTAGATGTTATAAAACAAGTTCAGGCAGCAGAAGCCGCAAAACAAGATATTACAAAAGTTAAAGATTGGCAGCTGGCTTTGCAAAATCCTTATTTTAAGCCGACTGATTTGACCGGAAAATATTTGACAAAAGCAACTATTGTTTTTGACCAGACAACTTATAAGCCCCAGATCCAATTGCAGTTTAACGATGCAGGAGCCCAAATTTTTGCAGATATTACAGCCAGGAACATCAAAAAACCACTGGCAATTTTTTTGGACGGGGCTTCTATTATAGATACAAACGGCGATGGGAAAATTGATAATCAGGATTTGTATGCTCCGATTGTGCAAGATAAAATTACCGGTGGAAAGGCAGTTATTACCGGAGATATGTCAAGCCAGACCGCCAACTCTATTGCTTCAAGACTGAACTCCGGAGCTCTGCCGGTTAAAATTGGAAGCCCGATTTCTCAAGAAACAGTAGGGCCCACCCTCGGCTCGGTATCCCTTCAAAAATCGCTTTTAGCAGGCATATACGGCCTTTTAGCAGTAGTTATTTTTATGGTGGTGTTTTACCGCTTTCCGGGGTTGCTCGCATCCCTTGCCCTTGTGATATACGTAGCGCTGACTTTAGCCATATTTAAGTTGATTCCTGTAACATTAACCTTAGCCGGCATCGGAGGTTTTATTCTTTCCATCGGTATGGCGGTTGACGCCAATATTTTGATATTTGCCAGGATGAAAGAGGAAATAAAATCGGGCAAAGGATTATCACAGGCAATTGATGAGGGATTTAAACGGGCCTGGCCGTCAATTCGCGATAGCAACTTTAACTCATTGATTGTCTGCGCAATTTTATTTTTTGTGGCGACTTCGTTTATCAAAGGATTCGCTTTTACATTGGCATTGGGCATTATTGTAAGCTTGTTTTCAGCAATATTTATAACGAGAATATTCTTGATGGTTTTTGTCGGCAAGTGGGCCGAAAAAGCTAAATGGATTCTGTAGAAAACTATGCAATTTAATTTTACAAAGTATTCAGTTATTTACTACATTTTTTCAGGCCTTTTGATTATTGCTGCAATTGTTTCTCTGTCCATGTTCGGATTGAAATTTGGGATTGAGTTTGCCGGCGGAAGCAATATGGAAGTTAATTTTCAGAAAACTCCGTCAAACGATGCAATACAAAGCGCCTTGAAGAGTTTTAATCTGGGAGAAATAACAGTCCAGCCGACAGGATCTAATGGGGCCATTTTGCAATTTAAAGGCGTTGACGAAGCAACTCACCAACAGATATTAATCGCTCTGAACAAGCTAAATCCGACTGTAGAGAAGAGCTTTCAGTATATCGGGCCGTCAATCGGGCAGGAATTGAGGAATAAAACGGAATTGGCAATTGCTTTGGCGCTGGTGGCCATCACTTTGTATATCGCTTTTGCCTTCCGGAAAGTTTCAAAGCCGGTTTCTTCGTGGAAATACGGAATTACTTCTTTGATAGCATTATTCCATGATGTACTGGTTCCGATCGGAATCTTTTCAATCTTGGGAAAACTTTACAATATTGAAATAACAATACCGATTGTTGCGGCATTGCTGACGATTTTAGGTTTTTCCGTGCACGATACAATTGTTATTTTTGACAGGATCAGGGAGAACATTTTAAGGAGGGGAATGGGGCAATTTGAGGATACGGTGAACTGGAGTTTGACCCAAACACTGGGCAGGTCAATCAGTACGGTTTTGACGGTAGAATTTGTGTTGGTTTCACTTTACTTTTTAGGGGGAGAAACTCTTAAATATTTTGCGCTGACCCTGATTATAGGTATAACTTCAGGAGCATATTCCTCGATTTTCATAGCCAGCCCCCTGTTGGTTTCCTGGTATAAATGGAGCCTTAAAAAAGAGCAAAAAGGGCGCTAAAGGGTTATTTTGGGATTATCCTTGACATCTGGCCTTTAATATGGTAAGCTTGAATAAACGGTGGAAAACCACCTTGTTTATCTATTACCATTTCGTTTATCTATAATATGGATAAAATTAATTACAAACTAATATACCAAAAGTTCACCAAAGGCCTTAGCCCAAAGACCAAAGATATTTTTGACGGCAGATTCGGGGTAAAAACCGGAAAACCGGAGACTTTGGAATCCATCGGCAAAGCATTGGGCATAACTCGCGAAAGGGTGCGCCAAATAGAAGAGGCCGGTTTTAGCTTTGTGAGAAAAAATAACAAAGAGGCATTAGACGCCATTTATGCAGAATTTTCCGCTTATTTTGATGGGCAGGGAGGCTTTAAGAAAGAAGAGAATGTTTTAGAGGAATTAGGCGGTAAAAACCAGAAACCCTATGTTTTGTTTTTATTGACATTGGGAGAACAATTTTCAAAAGTTTGCGAGAAAAAGGATTACCACTACTTCTGGTCAAATATGCCCAGTTCTCAGGAAAAAGTTAAAGGCACTTTAAACTCTTTAGTTTCACAAATGCAAAAAATAGGCCATCCGGTTCCCGCCAAAAATTTTTATGCCGAAGTCGCATCAAAACAGGGACTTTCAGAACCGGCCACGTTGTCTTATCTTGAAATTTCAAAAAGGATCCAACCCACCAAAGAGGGAGTTATGGGATTAGTTGAATGGCCGGAAATAAAACCGAGAGGAGTAAAAGACAAAGCATTTTTAGTTTTTAAGAAACATGGGAAACCTTTGCACTTTACGGAAGTAGCAAAACTGATAGACAAATCCGATTATAATATGCCGAACAAAAAAACTTATCCTCAAACAGTTCATAACGAATTGATAAAGGACGCAAGGTTTGTGTTGGTGGGCCGTGGAACCTACGCATTATCAGAGTGGGGATATGTTCCAGGGACCATTAAAGATATAATCACTAAAGTTTTGAAAGACAAAAATGAGCCGACACACAGAGATGAAGTTGTGAAACAAGTTTTGTCTCAAAGGCTTGTTGCAAAAAATACCGTGCTGATGAACTTAAACAATAAAAAACACTTTGAAAAAGATTCTAACGACAGATATTTCATAAGGGGCGTGGAGCAGAGTTAAAATCAACTTTAGAAACAAAAAAACGGGCACTCGCCCGTTTTTTTATGGGTTTGCACTTATCTTATAAAAATATATAAAAGATAAAAAAAAGGGAGAAAGTATCTCCCATGTGTTCGTATGCCACCCGAATAACTTCTGCACTAGTCGGATTTAGTTTTCATATCTTGGCGGACAATTTCAGTCGGCCGGCAAGGATGGCAGAGGAAAATTGAGCCGAAACTTACGGCATCAACAAATCCCAATTTGCGTATTTTGGCCAGATCGTCCATTTCCCAAATACTCGGCCAGGCAACCTGTACATCAAAACTTTCCAATGTTTGAGCTAAAAGCCAAGTGGCCCCCTGAACTGTTTTACCAGAAATTCCACCTCCGCCCAAACGAGCCAAATGATTCATCTTTTCGTCACAGCCCTTAAAGTAAAACCGAGGAACGCTGTTGATGGTGTAGAATTCGATATACTCTCTCGTTTCAGCAACAATCCTTCTTGTAAATTGCACCACTGAAACTGACAGAGAAAGCGGGAAACGGCTGAGTTCCTTTGCCCGCCGGCAACTCTCGATAACCTCATCTGCATTTTTCAGAAGGTCGTCACCGGAGTTCGGGCAGGCACCGTTGATTTGGATGCCAACAATAAGATGATCCGGATCGTCCAAAGCATTGATCATTTCAATCATTTCGATAAGCTCGTCCGGCTTGCCGAAAATCGAAACAATCAGCTTAGTTTTGATTCCGGACTTTCTTATCTTCGGCCAAATTACCTTGCACCAGTGCTCAATGCCTGGGTTTGTTAAGCCTACAGCATTGATAACTCCTACGGCTCCGAAAGGAATAAGGCTGCTGATCCATTGCAGCCACCACAGCCACCGCGGCAAGCCGTCCAAGCGCGGATGCACAAAACGTATGCATCCAAGGGGCCACCACCATCGCAAGTTTCCTTTTCGCGGATGGCGGGTTAAAGTCTTGACCACCACGTTGAAAAGGGCGGGGTCTAAAAGTCCAAGCCACCTCAGCGGCCATTCCCACAACCAGCCGAGGCCGTCAAAAGCCAAAGCGCCCGATGCAGCCAAGTATTTGATTACATGGCCGTTTGAAAGCGTTATCATGTTTTTCCCTTCCGCATTGAGAGTTGACCAGCAAATCAATGTGCTAAATATGTATTATCATAAAAAAGATAGTTAGTAAATTGCCATATTGCTTGCAAACTTTTATTGGGATATAATTAGTTAATAAATCCAAAGTACGAAGCTTAAAATCCAAAACAAATCCAAGTATTCAAATAATTAAGTTAAAAATACATTTTGGATTTAGCAATTTGGATTTTGAATTTCTTTTGCTTTGTAAAAGTTATGGATGTTTTTGATATAGGATTAATTGTTTTATTTGCGATGACGGCAATTTTTTATATTGTTCTTTTTTCGTTTATTTTTTACTGGCATTTAAAAAAGATTTCCTTTGTTATAGTGCCGGCAGTTTTTAGTTTTGAGTTTTTCGCAATGGGATTTTTTGTCATTTCAATAGTTTCTATTATTATTCAATATTTGCCCGTTGTAATCCGGGCTTCTGGAATATGAAACAGTCCTCGCATGCATTCAGGTGGATAATCCTGGTTTTGACTCTTTTATTGCCTCCTTATTTATTTTGGTGGGTGCTTGTGCCCCTGGCTATTGTATTGATCCCAGATCCATTCTGGTGGGAACAGGTAAAAAAAATTGTCTGGGATCCCTTTTGGTGGGTAATCTTGCTTATAATTATTTTATGGGTTCCATTTTTGAGAGTTTGGTGGTGGCTATTTTTGCCATTAATGCTGATGGAGCAGCTAAAAACACTCTATCTCTGGTGGCTTAACTGGGATTTTGATTATGCCAAACATAAATGGGTCTTATTAGAAGTCATCCCGCTCGAAGCGATGCTTATGCCCCTCAAAGCCATGGAAGACGTGTTTGCAGCTATCTGGCCGCTTATGGATGTGGGAAACTTCCGCGAAAGGTGGTGCGATGGAGAATTAGGCAACGGGCCATTTTGGTGCTCTTGGGAAATTGCCAGCATTGAGGGCAATATACATTACTATGTAAGAGCTTTGCAGCAGCACAGAACCTCAATTGAGTCTGCGCTTTACGGCCACTATCCCGATATTGAAATTCACGAAGCCACAGATTATGTAAAATTAGTGCCCCCGACAGTTCCAAACGAAGAATGGGATATGTACGGCGAAGATTGGGATTTCTTCAAAGAGGATGCCTATCCCATGCGGACATACGAAAAGTTTTTTGAACCGCAGGGCGAAAGAATTGCAGCTGAAGAAAAAAGACTTGACCCGATAATTTCTTTATTGGAAGCAATGTCTAAATTAGGCCCCGGAGAACATTACTGGGTGCAGTTTACCACGGTGCCGGTTGGAGATTATGACGAGCCGGATTGGAAAAAAGAAGGAGTTAAAATAATTAATAAATTAGCAAAGCGTCCGGAGAAGAAAGAGCCTACGCTCGTGCAAGATTTAGCAAGCGTTGCGCGAGAACTTGCCATGGGTCCGGAAAAAGAAGGCGAAGGAGAATCAGCGTCGTATTCTTGGGCATCTGAAGAGGATGAAGAAACAGGCGAGCGGCAAATTTCGCTGACTCCGGGAGAAAGGGAGATTATCACTGAAATTGAAAATAAAATGAAGAAGCCCGCGTTTAGGACAAATATAAGAGGAGTTTATGTTGCCAAAAGAGAACATTGGAGGGCGGCCAACAGAGTTATAACGCGTACGTATATGGGTCATTTTTTAACTGCCAATATGAATGAGTGGAGATTCCAGGGCTCAACAAGGCCGAGAGTCCACTTTTTTTGGAGAAACAGGAGAGTATTCCTGAGAGCCAGAAAAATGTTTAGGATGGCTGTTTTAAGATTTCCCCCGCTTTATCCAAACAGGCATGATTTGTGCCCAATTTTAAGTACAGAAGAAATGGCAACGCTATGGCACTTCCCGTTAAGAGTGTCTGGGATGGTGGCGCCAACCATGGTCAAGATTGAATCAAAGAAAGCCGGTCCGCCAGCTAATTTGCCGGTTGAGGAATAATATGCTTTAATATATTTATGTCAAAGGATATAACTTTTATTGCCAAAACAAACTTTCGCAGGGGCGAACAAAAATTCGGAATTAAAAGAGTCGATCGGCGCCAGCACATGTATGTAATCGGAAAAACCGGAACCGGTAAAACCCAGTTTTTAAAGAACATGGCTCTGCAGGATATTGAAAATGGACAAGGGCTTGCTATCATCGACCCTCACGGTGAGTTTGTTGAAGAAATTTTGGATAATATCCCCCCTCATCGGATCAATGATGTGGTTTATTTTAATCCCGCGGATATGGAATATCCCGTTAGTTTTAATATTATGGATGTGCCAGATCCAAGATATAAGCATTTAATAGCATCGGGATTGATCGGCATTTTTACTAAAATTTGGGCCAATGTATGGTCGGCTCGTATGGAATATATCCTTGCCAATTGCATTTTAGCTTTGCTGGATACTCCCGGAACCACCCTCTTAGGCATACCAAGAATGCTGGTTGACAGGGACTACCGGCAAAAAATCATTAACAACCTCAAAGACCCCGTGGTAAAATCATTTTGGGTCAACGAATATGAAGAGTGGGAGTCCAGGTACCGCAATGAAGCTATTGCTCCCGTCCAAAATAAAGTCGGACAGTTTCTGAATGTTTCTTTTGTGAGGAATATTGTCGGCCAGGCCAAGAACACCATTGATATTGATGAAATAATGAATAATCAAAAAATTCTGCTGGTTAACGTTTCCAAGGGTAGAATTGGCGAAGATAACGCGGCTATTTTAGGAGCTATGGTTATTACCAAAATACAGCTGGCGGCCATGGAGCGCGTCAGAATTCCTGAAGATGAAAGAAAAGATTTTTATTTATATGTTGATGAATTCCAAAACTTCGCTACAGATTCTTTCGTGAACATCTTGTCAGAGGCCCGTAAATACCGCTTGGATCTGACTATTGCCCATCAATACGTCGGGCAGCTGACCACTGATACAAGCACTGCTGTCAGGGACGCTGTTTTTGGCAACGTGGGTACAATGATTACTTTTAGAGTGGGAGCAGCTGACGCGGAATTTTTAGAGCAAGAATACATGCCTGAATTTTTACAAAATGATTTAATCCGTTTGGCGAATCGAAATATTTATATAAAACTCATGATAGACGGCATTACTTCCAGGCCTTTTTCTGCCACAACTATTACCATTCCTCCCTTCGTTAAGGACGATAAAAAACGGGAAGAAATAATTAAAATTTCCAGGGCAAAATATGCCCATACTGTAAAGGTTGTTGAAGATGAAATTAATCGCTGGGCGGCCAATCAGGAAGTTCCTAGTGCTCAGAACCCTTCCGATCTTTCTAATCCCCAGATTTTTCCTAAGGCTGTATATAAATCGAACGCTCCCCGATCTTCTGATTCGACAAAGTTATACGATGTCAAGTGCTCAAATTGTGGAAAAGACACTAAAGTTATTTTTGAGCCGGTCGCCGGGAGGCCTGTTTACTGCAAAAGCTGTTTGAAAAAGCTGAAAGCCGGGGAAATAGCCAGCAAACCAACGGTGCCAGTGAGAGCGGCATCCAGCGTCCCTACGCAGGCGGGCCAGTCAGGAAAGAGACCAGCGGGAAATGAGGCTTTGGGAGATTTAGGCATAGAATTCGGGCCGCCTGCCCGCGCAGGCGGGTCTCCAAGTTCCCGCAAAGAATCACCTCGTAAGGAAAAAAATCAAATCGCAGAGCAATCGAGGGTCCCCAACAAAGCCGCGACAAAAACTTTTTCTTTGAATGAGATAATGCAAAAGGGAGAGAATGTGCCATTTAACAAGAGCAGGAAAGATAAAAAAGAAAGAAAATCAGTTGATGTTGAAGATCTTCGAAAAACTTTAACGCAAGCTCTCCAAAAAGCCGGAGAAGACACAGGGCCAAAAAACTCTAAAGAGGATCTAGAGAAGAGAATTGAAGAAGAAAAGTACGAAGACAAAACATCTTTTCCTGGCCAAGAAAATCCCCCGCTAGAAGAGAGGGGAGCCCAAAACAAATAGGTAGGAAATAAAAAACCGCTTGGATTCCAAGCGGTTTTTTGGTAGGATTAATCAATAAAATTAACTTAAACATGTTGAAAGAGACCAAACAATGCCAAAATTGTAAAAACGAGTTCACTATCGAGCCCGAGGATTTTGATTTTTATGAGAAGATGAAGGTGCTCCCTCCGACGTTTTGCCCGGAGTGCAGAATTATCCGGCGTATGAGTTGGAGAAATGAGCGCACTCTTTACCATAGAAAGTGCGACGCTACCGGCAAGGATATTATTACAATGTTCGCACCAGAGCAACCCCTTGTCGTTTATGAAAGAGACTATTGGTGGTCAGACAAATGGGACCAGCTTAAATCCGGCCGCGATTATGACTTTTCAAAAACGTTTTTTAAGCAGTTTAAAGAATTATTTGAATTAGCTCCGCTTCCAAACTTAGCAAACAACAACGTAAGGAATAGCGAGTATGGCAACCATAATGCTGATATGAAGGATTGCTATCTTACGTATGCGTCGTTTACCAACGAAAACACACATTATTCTAATGGCGCATTGAGATGTAAGGATTCGATGGATCTTTATATTATGGAGGACGGGGAGCAATGTTACGAGGACGTAATAAGCGCGAATTTATCCAAAGTGTTTTTTGCGTATGATTCTGACAACAGCCTGGGGTCATATTTTCTGCGTTCGTGCGCGAATGCGAATAATTGTTTCGGGTGCGTGAATTTGAGAAACAAGTCTTACCACATATGGAATATGCCATATTCTAAAGAGGACTATAAAAAAGAAATCGAAAAATTGAATTTGGGGAGTTATAAGAGTCTTACGGCGTTGCGAGAAAAATTTAGCGAGTTTTCGAAAAAATTCCCGCGGCGGTTCGCCTCAATTATAAGATCGACAAACTCGACTGGCGATAATATTATGAGTTCAAAGAATGTGCACGAATGCTTTGATGTGTTTGGCGAAACAGAAGATTCTAAATTCGATATGCACGGCTGGCAAGGCAAGGATATTTATGACGGATACGGTTTTGGCGGCAACGCAAACTTGATGTATGAGCTTATAGATACAGGCGTTCAGGCGTCACATTGCTGTTTTGCCGTGTTTACCCATGTTTGCCATGATACGCAATATACATATTGTTGCCATAATTCCTCGAATCTTTTCGGATGCGTCGGACTCCGAAACAAAAAATATTGCATCTTAAATAAACAATATACTAAGGAAGAATACGAAGCTCTTGTCCCCAAAATTATCGAGCACATGAACGAAACGCCATATATCGATGTAAAAGGCCGGGTATACAAATATGGAGAATTTTTCCCGCCCGAGATTAGCCCGTTTGCATATAATGAGACAATTGCGCAGGAATATTTTCCACTCACAAGGGATGAGATTTTAAAGAGAGGTTATACATGGAGAGATCCAGAAACCAAGGATTATAAGCCGGACGTTTCTTATTTAGATTTACTTGACGATATCAAAGACATTTCTGATTCGATTTTAAACGAAGTAATAAGCTGTGCGCACGAAGGTAAGTGTGTGCATCAGTGTACAACCGCATTCAAAATCATCAAAGACGAACTTCAATTCTACAGAAAAATGAATCTGCCCTTGCCAAGATTGTGCCCCAACTGCAGGCACTACGAGCGTTTGGCGCAAAGAAATCCACTAAAGCTATATCATCGAAAATGCCAGTGTGCCGGACAAAAATCAGAGAATGGAGTTTATCAAAACACCACAAAACATTCTCACGGCGATGGGCATTGTCCAAATGAGTTTGAAACTCCATATGCTCCGGGTCGCGAAGAAATTATCTACTGCGAGCAGTGCTACCAAGAAGAAGTAATTTAATTACTATGCAATCAGAAACCAAACAATGCCAAAATTGCAAAAAGGACTTTGTCATCGAGCCCGATGATTTTGCGTTTTATGAAAAAATGAAAGTTCCGCCACCCACGTGGTGCCCTGATTGTAGATTACGCCGGAGAATAACTTGGAGAAATGAAAAAACCCTATATAAGCGCAAGTGTGATGCCACGGGCCAGTTAATATTTTCAGCATTTGCTCCCGATGCTCCGGTTAAAGTTTACGAAAGAGATTATTGGTGGTCTGACAACTGGGATTCTCTAAAGTATGGCAAAGAAATTGATTTTTCTCGTCCTTTTCTGACCCAAGTCAAAGAATTGCTCCATGAAGTTCCGCTACCGAGCAGAAGCGCGGTAAATAATATAAACAGCGATTACTATATAGGCTGCAGATCTGTTAAGAATTGTTATTTGGTTTTTCACGGCAATACAGACGAGGACTGCTTATATAGTGTTGGTTTAGACAATTCAAAGAATTGCGCAGATTGCCTGTTTGTCAGCGATTGTGAACTTTGCTATGAATGTTTTCTTGTAAATAAATCTTATAAGCTTATGTGTTGCGTAGATTGCGATAATTCGCAAGAGTTAATTTTGTGCCAAGATTGCGCCGGGTGCTCAAACTGCTTTGGATGCGCCGGGTTGAGGAACAAAAATTATCACATTTTCAATAAACCATATTCCAAAGAAGAATATAAAGATAAAATAAAGTCGTTTAATCTCAGTTCCATTGATGGCTTGGAAAAAGCAAAAGCAGAGTTCAATAAATTTAAGCTGTCAGTGCCGGTTAAATACATTCATGCGCGCCACACCTCAAACGTGTCAGGAGATTACATTTACCACGCAAAAGAAACGCGTAATTCATTTCGCGTTTCAAATGCTGAAAATGTTAGATATTGCCAGAACGTAGTGTTCCCGCCCGGCGCCAAGGATTGTTATGATTATTCTTACCCTGGTGATGGCGTCGAACTTATATATGAAGGGCTTACGGTGGCTATTGAGGCTTCAAATATAAAATTTTCGGCATTTGTATATACATCTGTAAGAAATATTGAATATTCGATCTTTTGCCACGAAGCGCACAATTTATTTGGATGCATTGGAATGAGGAATAAAGAGTATTGTATTTTAAACAAGCAGTACACCAAAAAAGAATACGAAGCCCTTGTCCCTAAAATCAAAAAACATATGGACGACATGCCCTACGTTGATGCAAAAGGCAGGGTGTATAAATACGGCGAGTTTTTCCCGCCCGAATTTTGCCCGCATGGCTATAACGAAACAATTGCGCAAGAATACCTCCCTTTTACTAAAAAAGGAGCGATTGAGGCAGGATTTTCTTGGCGTGATATGACGAGCAAAGAATATAATCATACAATGTCATGGAAGGATATTCCTGCTAATCTTGAAGGCGTGAAAGATTCGATTTTAAAAGAGGTTGTTCTTTGCAGGTCTTGGGACGAGGAGGGCGAAGAAAAAGCGCTTGAGCATAATTGTTCGAAAGCTTTCAAAATCACTCCCGAAGAATTAGCTTTTTATAAGAGAATGAATATTTCGCTTCCGCAAAGATGTTTTAACTCTCGCCATTTTGAAAGAACAAAATTAAGGAATCCTGTGCATCTGTGGCACAGAAAGTGCATGTGCGATGGTTCGACAAGCTCACCACAGGCAAACAACCACCCACACCATAGCGGAAAATGCCCAAACGAATTTGAAACTTCTTATGCTCCGGACCGCCCGGAAATAGTTTACTGCGAACAATGTTATCAAGCGGAAGTAATATGATTTCCAAAACACCAAAATTTGACGAAGCACTTGATAAGATTTTAAAAGACCTTGTTCCCCACGAGAGGGTGTGTTTAGAATGTAAGCAAAAATTCAAAGTGGAGGCAGGGGATATCAATTTTTATCGCATGTTCCGGGTGCCGCCGCCGACCCTATGCCCGAAGTGCCGCAAAATCCGCCGGTTCGGTTTGCTGATGCGTACGCCGAAATTTTTTAAACGGCCGTGCTCGGCCCCCGGCCACAACGAGAATATTGTTACTATTTTCCCGGCCTCATCGCCCCACAAGGTTTACGATGTTAATTACTGGTACTCCGATTCCTGGGAAGCAACATCATACGGCCGTTCATATAACCCTGGCCGGAAATTTTTTGAACAGTTTAAAGAACTATTTTTCAATGTGCCGCACCTGGCTCTCGAGAGGGATATCACATCGATAAATTCGGAATATTCCGTAGGTGGCCGCTGGGGGAAAAACAATTACTATTTTTCCGGCGGTTTCCACAGCGAGGACTGCTCTTATGGTGACGATGTGAGATTCTCCAAATTCTGCGTTGACTGCTCCAGGGTTTGGAATTGTGAATTCTGTTATTCCTGCGTGGGCGCTGACCGTTGCAGCCACTGCATTTTTAGCATCGGGTCTGTGCAATGCCTGGATTCAGCCTTCCTGTATGATTGCAAAAATTGTAATAATTGTTTCCTTTCATCGAATCTCAGGAACAAATCTTATTTTTTTGAGAATAAACAATTAAGCAAGCAAGACTACCAGGCAAAAATCGCCGGCTTGAACTTGGGCGATCGGGTCGTTTTCCAGGATCTTGTCCGGCGTTTTGACGGCGTTTACAAAAATGCCCTGCATCGTTCCTTGTGGCTTACCAATACTATAAACTGCGTTGGCAACGGGCTTAATAATTGCAAGGATTGTTTTTGGGCCTTTGACGGCCCCGAGGGGCAGAATCTTCGTTTTGTAGAGACCTTCGGGGGGGTCAAAGATATAATGGATTCCTGCTATGACGCCGATAAAGCCGAGAAAATCTATGAGGTGGTGAATGGCACTGGCAGCAGCAATGTTCTTTTCAGTCTTTATATCCGGGCAAGTAATGGGATTGAATACTCTTCGGAGTGCACTAATTGTCAAAATTGTTTTGCTTGCGTCGGGCTGAAAAACAAAAAATTTCATATTTTTAACAAGCCCTATTCTGAAAACGACTATTGGCCGTTAGTTGATGAAATTAAACTAAGAATGCTTAATGACGGCGAGTACGGAGAGTTATTTTCTCTTTCTTTTGGACTTTTCCCATATCAGGCAAGCAGGGGTCAAAAATATTATCCGATTAGCGAAAAAGAGGCGGCTGAACGTGGCATTCCTTGGTATCTTGAACCAGAGTCACAAATACCAGCTGGAATCAATTTGCGTGACATCCAGGAAATTCCAAGCGATATTAAAAATGTTGATGACTCTATTTTAAATGATGCTATCCGGTGTGAAACAACCGGTCGGCCCTTTAAAATCATTGCTGAAGAGCTTAAATTCTATCGGCACATGAATTTGCCAATTCCCACTAAACACCCCTGGCAACGTATTATGGAAAGGGCTCTTTTTGAGCATCCTTTTGATCTTTTTCCTTTTGTTTGCCCCAATTGCGGTGAAAAATCCCTTTCGCTTTATGACGAAGAAAAACAAAAACAATTTAAAATTTTTTGCGAGAAATGTTATTTAAACGAAGTAGTATGATCCAATCAGAAACCAAACAATGCCAAAATTGTAAGCAGGACTTTACGATTGAGCCCGATGATTTTGCGTTTTACGATAAAATTAAAGTTCCGGCTCCGACATTTTGTCCTGATTGTCGGTACCAGCGGCGCGCCGCCAACCGGAATGAATGGAATTTTTATAAGCGCAACTGTTCGCTATGCGGCAAAAGCATGGTTTCGATTTATAATTCATCCTATCCCGGTCCGGTGTATTGCCAGCCTTGCTGGTGGTCGGATAAATGGGATCCGATGGCGTTTGGGCAAGATTTTGATTTTTTCAGACCTTTCTTTGAACAATTTTTTGAATTCCGGCATAAAGTTCCCCGCATTGCGTTAGCAAATTCTCAAAGTGCCAATTCAGAATATAGCAACCAATCGGAGCGTAATAAAAATTGCTATATGGTTGTAGCCAGTGGCGAGAGCGAGGATTGCATGTATGGGAATTGGTATCAAAAAAGTAAAGATTGCGTAGATTCATGGGCCACGAAAGAATGCGAAATTATGTACGAATCATTAAATTGTGGCGATTGTTATAAGTGTTTTTTTATTGAAGATTGCCATGACGCAAATGATTTGTATTTTTCTATGGATTGCCCTGGGTGTAATAATTGTTTCGGTTGCGTGGGTTTGCGCGGTAAATCATACTGCTGGTTTAATGAACAACTTACCAAAGAAGAATTTCAAAAGCGTCTGACAGAGATTTCTTGGGCGTACGAAGATGTGCAAAAAATGAAAAAACGTGTTGCAGATTTTTGGGTAAAACATCCAAGAAGATATTACCAGGGCCGCAAGGCGATTAACTCTACGGGAGAAAACATAGGTTACGACAAAAATGTTCGTTATGGTTTCAATGTTCGCTTTTCCGAGAACACGAGTTATGCGCAAGACGCTTGGGAAGCTCGTGATTGTATGGATTTGACAGAAACCCTTGATAACGAACTTGATTACGAGATGGAAGGGTCGGGATGGGGCGCAAAATGTATTGGTATGGCAAAGTCATGGTATAACCATGATTCGCACTATTCAGAGCTCAACTTTAATTGCCATGATATTTTTGGTTGCATGTCGTTGCGCAAAAAATCATATTGTATTTTTAATAAGCAATATTCCGAAAAAGAATATCATATCTTGAAAGAAAAAATTATTGAGCACATGAGAAAAACCAAAGAATGGGGAGAATTTTTTCCCATTGCAATTTCCCCGTTTCCTTATAATGACACCATAGCGCAGGATTATTTTCCGCTTACAAAAAATGAAGTTATTGCACGAGGCTGGGAATGGTTTGACCGTGATGCGCGGGATTACAAAGTTACTTTGCCTCATGAAAAGCTTCCGGCAAAAATTGGAGACGTAACCGACTCAATTCTTCAGGAGATTATAAGCTGCAGTTCGCAAGATTCGGAAAAAGAGAAGGCAAGCCATCTGCGTTGCGCTACGGCCTTTAGATTGCACCCTGCAGAACTCCAATTTTATCGCCGGTTTAATCTGCCAATTCCGCACAAGTGTTCTGCTTGTCGTCTGCAGGAACGATTGGCGAGGCGCAATCCGCGCAAACTCTGGCATCGCCAGTGTATGTGCGATAAAAATCACCCGCATCATACAGGACGATGCCCCAACGAATTTGAAACATCCTATTTTCCGGACCGTCCGGAGATAGTCTACTGCGAAAGTTGCTACCAGGCCGAGGTAGCCTAGGGTGGCGTTACAATATTATGGCCAAATTTAGAAGTCAAAAAATGAGATGATTTCGAGGCACGACGAGGAGGTTGTAACCTCTGCGTTACGCCGACGAGGAGTCCCACAGAAATCAGCCATTTTTTGGACTTCCCGAAGGGCGGGCGAATTAAGGCAATCTTCTTCGTTGCTTCAGATCGAACAATGCGCATAGGCATTAGGTTCGCTCCTCGCGCCTTGAATATTGCCTTAATTCACTCCGCTAAGTTGGTCCTAATATTGTAACGCCACCCTGAATTAATTTAATTATTAACTAATATAAATCACATGATCTTTATTTACGTGCCATGTCAAAACCTTGATACGGCCAAAACCATTGCCAAACTCCTAGTGGAGAAAAAAATGGCTGGTAAAGTAGATATTATGCTCACTGATTCAATCTCTCGGGTCAACGGCGGAGTAACCGAGGCTTCGGGTGCGACTATGATCATCATGACCATTGATAAGCATATTCAAGACATAGAGGACATTGTCAGAGAACATTACCAGGGGGGTGTTCCTTGTATGGCTACCATTACGCTGTATCGCCTGAATCGTGACTTCAAAGATTGGTTAATTGCCTCTACTGGATTGTGAAAAATTTCCGGATAAAGCGGCATATTCGCCTGCGATTTTGTATTGCTAAAAAGGCGCGAAAAAGCTATGATAGAAATAATTAAATATAACTAAATAGCGTAAGGTGTTCAGCGTCCCGCTAAATGGGACGAAGCGTTCGCTTTTTGCTCACGAAAAGCAAGGTGTTCAGCGAAATTTTGGCACCAATGTATTCGATATATCATATGGCCAAGAATTTCGAAGTAGTTTCGCTCGCCTCGCTCGCAAAACCATGGTAGATAAAAATAGAATCCGCAGATTTAAATTGGCGCCTCCGCCTCCGGAGCTGCCTATTTATGGTACAGTTGAGCCCGAAGACTGCTCATTTATCGGCAAAACCAATTATGAAGCGGCTTTGCAAGAGCAAAAGTTTATTTTTGGCATTAAGAGAGTAGACAGGCGCAGGCATGTGTATATTGTCGGTAAATCCGGAGTAGGCAAGTCCAAGCTTCTGGAGCTTTTTGTCCGCCAGGACATCGGGTACAACCACGGGCTTTGTTTTATTGACCCACACGGTGATGTTGTGGATGCAATTTTGGATTTTATCCCGGAAGACAGGATAGATGACGTAGTGCTTATCGACCCTTCCGACGCCAAATTCCCCATTTCTTTCAATCCTTTAGCTAATATTGACCCGGGCTTCAAGCACCAGTTAACCCAAGGCTTGATTGAAGTGTTGGAAAGGCAATTCGGCGCCAATTGGACGCCCAGGCTTGAGCACGTGTTCCGCTTCACTTGTTTAGCTCTTTTGGATTATCCGCACGGCACCATGCGGGGTATGATTTCCATGCTTACCGACAGAAACTACCGCCAGCTGGTGGTTGAATATATTCAGGACGACATGGTCAAACGGTTCTGGGCCATTGAGTTTGCCGACTGGTCGGAAAAATACGATACCGAAGCCATTATTCCTTTAGTGAATAAGCTGGCGCAGTTTTTGTCAGATCCGGCTTTGCGCGGTATTTTCGGCCAGGAAGAAAACAAGGTTGATTTGGAAAAACTGATGAATGAAGGAAAAATTATTTTAATTAATTTGTGCAAAGGCAAGCTAGGGGAAGAGAACGCCAGTTTTTTTGGTTCAATGTTTATTACGAAAATCAAGCAAGCGGGTATGGCGCGGGCCGCTCTGCCGGAAGACGAAAGAAAAGATTTTTATCTCTATGTTGACGAGTTCCATAATCTTATGACTGAAACCTTTGAAAATATATTATCAGAAGCCCGCAAATACGCCATTTGCCTTACCGTGGCACACCAATATATGGGACAGCTTATTCCTAAAGTCCAGCAGGCGGTTTTAGGAAATACGGGAACCATTATTGTGTTCCGTGTGGGCGGTGAAGATGCGGTCAAATTGGAGCCGGAAATGGCGCCGATATTTGGCGTTAAAGATATGGTAAACCTGGGAGTCCAGAATTTTTACATCAAAGAAACTATTGATGGGGAAGCTTATGACCCTTTTTCTGCTGAAACCCTTAAAGTTATGCCGGCGACTCACAAGTCTTTTAGAAAGGAAATTATTGAGCTATCCCGCGCAAAGTATACTATTTCAGCTGAGGCCGCAAAGAAGCTTATGGAATCGGAAGAGTCAAAAATCATGAGGAGTTCTCACGAAAAGTCTATAATTCAGGGCAAGGGAAAAGGACCAGAAGAAGCTAAAAAGTCAGAAGATAAACCAGAAGAGCCATTAATTTAACAATAATTAATTTAATATAAATGGAATCCCAAACAAAGCAGTGCCAAAACTGCAAACAGGACTTCGTCATCGAAGCAGAGGATTTTGCGTTCTATGAAAAGATAAAAGTCCCTGCACCGACGTTTTGCCCGGAGTGCCGGTTTGTAAGGAGGGTTGTTTGGAGAAACGAAAGAACACTATACCGCAGGAATTGCGACTTATGCAAGAAAAATATAATTTCTATTTATTCGCCAAAGTCTCCCTATATAGTTTACTGCAACGAGTGCTATCACTCAGACAAATGGGATGCGTCAAGCTATGGCAGAGAATACGATTTTTCTCGTCCATTTTTTGAGCAGTTAAAAGAGCTTCAGTTGAGGGTGCCTCGTTGTTATTCTTTTGTTTTTCAGCAAACAAACAGCGATTACACCAACGGCGCGGCATACAATAAAAATTGTTATATGATTTTTGTTAGTGATAACAACGAAGACTCGCTTTATTCTTACCACTTGATGCGCTCTAGAAACACGTCCGATTGTCACACTGTGAATGATTGCGAGTTTTGCTACGAATGTATTGGCTGCAAAAAGTGTTATATGGCAAAATTTTCGGATGATTGCAGTAATTGTCAGGATGTTTTTGCCTGCAAAAATTGTTCAAACTGCCAGAACTGTGTAGGTTGTGTGAATCTTAAGAACAAAAGCTACTGCATTTTTAATGAGCAATACTCAAAAGAAGAATATTCTGCAAAAATAAAAGAATTGAATTTACAAAACTACAATGGAATTAATGCCGTTTTAGACAAAGCGCGGGAATTTTCCGCGACCAGTATTGTAAAATATATGCACGGCCTGCAGAATGCAAATGTTGTTGGCGATTATGTTTCTAACTCAAAAAACAGTTTTGACTGTTATGGGTCCGACACTATTGAAGACTGCAAACACGTAACTTGGGGAGACAATTCAAGCAATTGCCACGACGCATATGTTATTATTGATAAATCAAATTTTTGCTATGAGATTTTGGGCGCGGGAAGCATTAACAATGTAAAATTTAGTTTTATATCCTTTGTTGGTTTTGATTTACAATATTGCGACAGTTTCGAAAATTCCAATAATCTTTTTGGCTGCGTGTGCATGAGAAAAAAGGAATACTGCATACTTAACAAACAATATACAAAAGAGGAATATAATCAGCTTTTACCAAAAATAATTGAACATATGAATTCGCAACCATACATAGACAAAAGCGGTATTGAATATAAATATGGCGAATTTTTTCCGCCAATTTTAGCTCCTTTTGCTTATAACGAAACATTTGCTCAGGAATATGCTCAAAAGACTAGAGATCAGGCAGTAAAGTTAGGATATTCTTGGAGAGAGCCGGAGGAAAGAAATTATAAAATAACCATAAGCCCAAAAGATCTTCCTCAATCAATTGCCGAAACTAAAGATGAAATTGTTAATGAAATAATTGGCTGCGAACACGAAGGTAAATGCAATGATGGTTGTGTAAGCGCTTTTAAAATTACTCCCGAAGAATTGCAATTGTACCGCAAAATGGGCATTCCTCTACCAAGATTATGTTTTAATTGCAGGCACATTCAAAGATTCAAAAAGAAGAATCCGCAAAAACTTTGGCATCGTCAGTGCATGTGTGATAAGAACCATCCGCATCATACAGGACGATGCCTCAATGAATTCGAAACCAGCTATGCCCCTGATAGGCCGGAAATCGTTTACTGCGAAAAATGTTATCAAGCGGAAGTAGCATAATTATTAATAAGCGAACGAATAATGTGTTCAGCGTAAATTAGACCCTCAATGTATTCGATATATCTGGGTCTAATTTCCGAAGCAATCTTGTTCGCCTCGCTCACAAGACCGTGGATCAAGAAACCAAAGTTTGCCAAAAATGTAAACAAGATTTCACCATTGAGCCCGATGATTTTGCGTTATACGAGAAGATGGACTTGCCTTCGCCGGTTTTGTGCCCTTATTGCCGTTATAAGTATGGTTTGGCTTTTTGGGTGAATGGAAGGTTTAGAATTACAAAATCTGCATTAAGCGGTAAAACAATTATAACGGTTCTTCCTGAATCAGTTCCTTTTCCGATATACGAGCGCAACGAATTTGTGTCAGACAAATGGGACCCGCTCACGTATGGAAAAGATTACGACTCTTCGCGTCCGTTTATTGATCAGGTAGTTGAATTGCAATCAAAGGTTCCGCACCCGCACCAAACTGGTACTAAAAATGTTAATTGTGACTGGACCGACGATATCTGGGAATCCAAGGACACGTATCTAACTAGATCGGGTGCTTGGTGCGAATTCATAAACTACGGCTATCGCGTGATTAGTTGTAAAAATTCTATTGATCTTACATTTTGTTGGAATCTTGAGCGTTCGTATGATTGCTTTTATTGTTTTAAAAGCTATAATTTAAAATATTCTTTTAATTCCCGTGATTGTATGGACAGTTCCTTTTTGTATGATTGCCGGAACTGCCAGGATTGTTTTATGTGCTGGAATTTGAGAAATCAAAAATATTGCATTCTAAATAAGCAATATTCAAAAGAAGAATATGATAAAAAACTACAAGAATATAATTTAAAATCATGGGCAGCTATCCAAAACCTGAAAAGAAATTTTTGGCAGCATATTGGACTGGATGCTGTGCACCGACAAAATTATAATGTTCAGGCGGTGAATTCCACAGGAAACTTCCTTAACAACGATAAAAATTGCTATCAATGTTATTTTTTGGAAGAATCAGAAAATTGCCGATATAATTTTAGGGGGTATGGCAATAAAGAATCTATTGATTTATCGGGTTGTTATAGTCTAGAGAAAGGCGCTCTTTGCGTGATGGACCAATTTGGCGGTTATGGCAATACGTGTAATCTTTATACTACAAGCTGCCGATATAGCAGTTACTTAGATAATTGTGAAGAGTGCGAATATTGTTTTGGCTGTGTTGGAATGCGCAAAAAGAAATATTGCATTTTAAACAAACAATATACTGAGGCTGAATACAAAGAGCTTGTTGAAAAAATCAAAAGCGTTATGGAAAAGAACGAGGAGTGGGGTAATTTTTTCCCGCTGTCAGCCGCATACTCGGGCTACAATCTTTCTCTGGCTCATATGATGTTTCCCATGTCAGAGGGAGAAGCCCTAAAGTTTGGCGCCAAATGGGAAAAAACCGTTGAACCTCACTATGAAAATATCATAAGCGGAGACGACTTGCCGGACACCATTGACCAAGTTACAGATGATATCACTAAAAAACGCATCCTGTGCCCGGAAACAAAACTTAGCTACAATATCACTCAGGATGAGCTGTCGTTTTACCGGGAACATGAAATTCCGCTTCCACGCCGACATTTTGACTGGCGCACATTAGAGCGCTTTAAGCCTTTTAGTTTAATGGCAATACCGCAAAAAGGAGTTTGTTATAAATGTAAAAAAGAGATTGAACATTATTACAGTCCCGAACTTGGATTTAAAAAAATAGCCTGCCTGGAAGATTACCAGCGCGAAATAGCCTAAACTATGCAACAAGAAACCAAAACTTGCCAAAACTGCAAAAAGGAGTTCACTATCGAGCCCGATGATTTTGCGTTTTATGAAAAGATAAAAGTGCCAGCACCGACTTTTTGCCCGGAGTGCAGGCAAATCAGGAGAATGGTTTTCCGGAATGAGCGCACACTATACAAGAGGAAATGCGAGGCGCCCGGGCATTCAGAGGAAACGTTTTCCGTCTTTTCGCCGGATAATCCGCAGAAAGTCTATTGCCACAAAGCGTGGTGGGGCGATTCATGGGACGGAATAACGTTTGGCAGGGACTACGATTTTAAAAAGCCATTTTTCTCCCAAATTCAAGAACTGTGGAGAGAAGTCCCTGACATAGCGGTTCTGAACATAAACCCCGTAAACAGCGATTATTGCAGCATCACCGAAGGAAATAAAAATTGTTATTTAGTGGTGGGCGGCGATTTTAATGAGAATACCAACTATTCGGCATTTATTTTCAACAGTAAAGAATGTGCCGATTGCTACTGGGATACCAAATGTGAGCAAAATTACGAAACAGTGGATTGCCTAAACTGCACCAAGCTCAAGTACAGCCGCTACTGCGAAGGATGCTACGATTCCAGTTTCTTGTTTAACTGCAAAAATTGCCACGACTGTTTGGGTTGCGTGAATTTATCCAATAAAGCACACTGCCTTTTTAACGAACAGCTTTCCAAAGAAGAGTACCAACAAAAAATGAAAGAGCTTAACATTAACAGTTACGCCGCGATACAGAATCTTAAGAAGAGGTTTGCCGGGCATTCGATTAAGTATCCTAGAAAATTTGCCCGCATAATCCGGGCCGTCAATTCGGTAGGGGACAATCTTGAGGAAACGAAGAACTGTTATAAAGTATTCGATGTTTTCGGCGGTGCCGAGGATTCAAGATACCTCTGGCTTACCTATTCTAATGTAAAGAACTGCGTTGATTGCGACCACCTTGGCCTGAAATCGGAACTGGCCTACGAGGTTTCAACCATTTATCCGGGAAGCAGATGCATGTTTTCCCGGTTCATTTTCAGTTGCCACGATGTCCAGTATTCGAACAACTGCCACAACTGTTCATATTTATTCGGCTGCATAGGCCTGCGCAGCAAGCAGTACTGCATTCTAAATAGGCAATATACCAAAGAGGAATACGAAGCCCTTGTCCCCAAAATTATCGAGCACATGGACACCATGCCCTATAAAGACATGGGCGGGAGAATATATAAGTACGGAGAATTTTTCCCAGCCGAAATTTCTCCTTTTGCATATAACGAAACAGTGGCGCAGGAGCTCTCGCCCCTGAGCCGGGAGCAGGCGCAGGCGCAGGGCGTTAAGTGGAAAGTTGCCAATGAGAAAAAATACGCTCCAACAATAAAATCAAAAGATTTGCCTGACACGATTTCGCAAGTGCCGGATTCTGTTACGTCTGAAATAATCTCTTGTGAACACGCTGGCAGCTGCAACCATCAGTGCGCAACGGCATTCAAGATAATTCCTTCAGAGCTCCAGTTTTATAAGGCAATGGATATCCCTCTGCCGCATCTCTGCCCAAATTGTAGGCACTACGAACGCCTTGCCCAGCGCAATCCCTCGAAGCTTTGGCACAGGAAATGCCAATGCGCAGGCGGTAAGTCTTTAAACGGCGTTTATTCGAATACAGCCAAGCATCAGCACGGGGATGGCCAATGCCACAATGAATTTGAAACCAGCTATGCTCCCGATAAGCCGGAAATAATTTACTGCGAACAATGTTATCAAGCAGAGGTAGCGTAAAAAATATGCAACAAGAAACCAAAACTTGCCAAAACTGTAAAAAGGAGTTCGTCATCGAGCCCGATGATTTTGCGTTTTACGAAAAAATAAAAGTACCGCCGCCGACATTCTGTTGGCTCTGCCGTGCCCAACGTAGGATGGCCTTTAGAAACGAGCGGTTTTTATTTAAACGGAGAAGTGACTGTTCGGGCAAAGATATTTTTTCAGCATTTGCGCCCGATGCGCCGGTAAAAGTTTATGAAAAAGAAGTCTGGCTTACCGACTCATGGGACCCGATGATGTTTGGCAAAAACTTCGATGAGAGGCCATTCTTCGAGCAGTTTAAAGAATTGTTGCATACAGTACCCTTGAAAAATTTGAATGTAGTAAATGGCGTAAACAGCGACTACGTAAACAATTTTACCGATCCTAAAAATTGCTACCTGACTTTCAATGGCCAGAGGGCAGAGGATTGCATGTACGGCAACGGCTTGGGAGACGTGAAGAATTGCGTGGACGGTTCACACGTTTTAAAATCAGAACGTTGTTATGAGGGCTTTTGGTTGACGTCTTGCCGTAACGCCATTTTTTCTTCGCAGTGCGAGGGATCTTACGATATTGCTTTCTGCAAGGACTGCGTAGGCATAAATAATTGTTTTAGCTGCGTCGGATTGCGTAAAAAATCTTTTTACATTTTCAATGAGAAATATAATAAAGAGGATTACTTTAAAAAAATTGCAGAGTTTAATATCGGTTCAAATGCGGCGCTGCAAGAGATGCGTAAGAAAGCTGTAGAATTTTGGTTGAAGTTCCCGAATAAGTATATCAATGGGCTTTCGAATACGAATGTCTCCGGCAATTATATTTCACACTCCCGTAACGTGAATAAATCATTCTTGGTGCGCGAAAGCGAAAACCTGCATTACTGCCAATATGTGCAGGAATCGCCCGGAAGCAAAGATTGTTATGATTATACTGCGTGGGGAGCGGGCAACCAGCAGATTTATGAGTGTGCTGCCTGCGGACTAGGAACTAACAATATTAAGTTTTGCTACAACGTGCAAGAGAATGTGCACGATATTGAATATTCTTACATGTGCCAGTCTTCGTCTAATTTATTTGGCTGCATCGGGTTGCGCAAAAAAGAGTACTGTATTTTGAACAAGCAATATACCAAAGAAGAATATGAGAAACTTGTTTCGAAGATCAAGAAACACATGGATGACAAGCCCTACACGGATGCAAAGGGGAGGGTGTATAAATACGGCGAATATTTTCCGGTAGAATTTTCGCCGTTTGCCTATAACGAGACATTGGCACAGGAAAATTTTCCCATTACCAAGAAACAGGCCGAAGAGTTTGGTTTTGCCTGGCGCGACACCGCCCAACGCAATTATAAAATTACTAAACAGGCGAGCGAGCTACCCGACAACATCAAGGATGTGTCGGATTCTATTACTGCAGAAATTATAGGTTGTGCTCATGAGGGAAAGTGTAACGACCAATGCACTCTAGCATTCCGTATATTGCCCGATGAGCTGGCATTCTACCGCAGCATGAATTTGCCCCTGCCGAGAATTTGTTCAAACTGCCGCCACTCTGAACGCATTAACCAGCGTACCAAATTAGATTTATATAAAAGGCAATGCCAATGCGGGGGTTCAAAGTCAGAAAATGACGCATACCGCAATACGATAGAACATTTCCATAAAAATGGACATTGCCCCAATAAATTTGAAACCTCATACGCCCCCGACCAGCCGGAAATAGTTTATTGCGAAGAATGTTATCAATCAGAAATAGCATAAATATTATGGATCAAGAAACGCGCCAGTGCCAGAATTGTAAACAAGAGTTCATCATCGAACCCGATGATTTTGCGTTTTATGAAAAAATAAAAGTACCGCCGCCCACATGGTGCCCTGAGTGCAGGATGCAAAGACGGTTTTCGTGGCGCAACGAGTGGAAGCTCATGAGGAAAAAAGATATCCATGGCAAGGAAATTTTTTCTATGTTTCATGAGGATTCTCCGGTTAAAATAATGGAAGTGTCAGAGTGGTATTCAGATTCCTGGGACCCGCTGCAATACGGACGAAATTATGATTTTTCACGTCCATTTTTTGAACAGTTTAAAGAACTAATGAGGCAAGTTCCTCTTATGTCCAGGAACCTTTCTAAGCCGCTGAACAGTGATTACTGTGCTAATGCTACTGAACCTAAAGATTGTTATCTTAGCTTCGGCATCTCATATGTGGAGAATTCTGCATATTCTATTTGGGGAGCTAAATCCAAAGATATTTTTGACTGCCATATTTATAACGAGTCTGAGCTTTGTTATGACTGCGTTAATATCACCAAGTGCTATAAAACGCTGTATTCTATAGATTGCGAAGGATGCAGCGAGGCGATGTTCTGCAAGAATTGTGTTGGTTGCAATAATTGTTTTGGCTGCGCTAATTTAAAAAATAAGTCTTATCACATATTTAATCAGCCTTATTCCAAAAAAGAGTATCTCGAAAAATTAGAAGAGATTGGGGTAACTTCAAGGACTAATGTCGAAGCTTTAAGAGAGAAGAGTATTGGGCACTGGGCGCAGTTTCCAAATAAATTTATTCACGGCCGTCATAACGCCAATGTTTCCGGAGACTATATCTTTGATTCCAAAGACGCTAAGAATTGCTGGAGAATTGTTGGTGGCGAAAATGTTAAATACTGCCAAAACTTTACATTGGGTCCTGCGAAAGATTCATATGATCACAGTAATTTTGGGAGCGGGTCAGAATTAATTTATAATTCGCTTGTTGTGGGCGATGGGGCGTATAACGTGGCGTTTTCCGCATTCTGTTATCCTTCCAATGCCAATTTGCAATATTGTTATATCTGTCAGAATTCTTCTTACCTATTCGGTTGCATCAGTTTGCGCAACAAGCAATATTGCATTTTTAATAAACAATATACCAAAGAAGAATACGAGGCGATAGTTCCAAAAATTATTGAGCACATGAAATCAACTGGGGAGTACGGAGAGTTCTTCCCAGTAGAGATGAGTCCTTTGGCTTACAACGAATCCTTTGCCTATGAACATTTTCCTCTCACAAAAGAGGAAGTTGAAAATAAGGGGTTTGTTTGGCGCGATTCCAAAGAGAAACAATTTAAAGCAACCATGTCCAGTGCTGATGTGTCCGATGACATTGCCAATGTTGATGAAAACATCACCAAAGAGGTCATTAGCTGCGCTCACGAAGGAGAATGCGCACACGAATGTGTAGGAGTATTTAAAATCACCAACCAAGAACTGCAGTTTTACAGAAAGCTTAATATTCCGTTGCCCCGAATATGTCAGAATTGCCGACATTACAGCAGGTTTGCCTGGAGAAACCCGGTTAAGCTTTGGTACCGCCAGTGCATGTGCGATAAAAATCACCCGCATCATACAGAACGATGCCCCAATAAATTCGAAACCAGCTATGCCCCAGATCGTAAAGAAATAATTTACTGCGAGCAGTGTTATAACAGCGAGGTCGCATAGCATAGCGATATAATTCAGAAACAGCATAAATATAATTACTAAAAAAAATTATGGAACAAGAAACCAAAATTTGCCAAAATTGTAAAAAAGACTTCATCATCGAGCCCGATGATTTTTCATTCTATGAGAAGATTAAAGTGCCTCCGCCGACTTTTTGTCCAGAATGCCGCAACCAGCGCAGGATGACTTGGAGAAATGAGCGGGCGCTGTACCGCCGGAATTGTGCACAGTGCGGCAAGCAGATGGTTTCGATTTATCCGGCCGACTCGCCGTTCGTCGTTTATTGTCAAGACTGCTGGTGGTCGGATTCCTGGGATCCCATGGCTGCAGGCGTTGCTTATAATTTCTCCCGCCCCTTCATGACCCAATTTTTGGAGTTGCTGCAGCGCACGCCTTCCATGGCGCTTTTTAATACCACGCCGAGCAATTCTGATTACTGCAATTATATGTCAGGGGCCAAAGACTGCTACTTGCAAATTGCTGGCAGGGAGAGCGAGGGCATCTTGTATTCCAACCGCATTTACATGTGTAAAGACAGCATTGATTGTTACACCGGCACGCGTAACGAGCGCTGCTACCAGTGTGTCCAATGCGAGAATTCGTACAACTTGAAGTATTCCCAGTATTGCGATGCGTGCACAGACTCAAATTTCCTTTTCGACTGCAGGAATTGCCAGAACTGCTCTTTCAGCGTGAACCTCCGGGGCAAGCAATACTATCTGTTTAACCAGCCTTATTCCAAAGAGGAATATCTTTCAAAGCTGAAACAGATTGACTTAGGAAGCTACGCGGTTTTACAAGAGCACATTGAAAAGTATAACGACCTCCGAAAAGGAGCGCTGCGCAAATATGCCCAGATGATTAAGACAGCCCAATCTACGGGGGATAACCTTAAAAATTCAAAGAATTGCAAGGAGTGCTTTGATTTTTCCGGAGATAACTACGAAAATTCCGCCTTCTCTCACTACATAGGCATCGGGCTGAAGGATTCTTATGATGTTTATGGCTTAAGCCGCGGTGAAATGCTGTACGAATCGCTTTCGCTTGGCTTTGAATCCACCGAAAACGCCTATTATCTGTTCAGCCAGGTTATCAAGGGTAGCACAAATGTTTCTTATTCTCTAAACTGTACGGGATCGCAGAATCTTTTTGGCTGCACGGGACTGCGAAGCAAGCAATACTGCATTTTGAACAAGCAATACACTAAAGAAAAATATGAGGAGCTGGTTTCCAAAATTATAAAACAGATGGCAGATATGCCGTATGTCGATAAGCAGGGAAGAGTTTATAAATATGGCGAATTTTTCCCTTCAGAATTGAGCCCCTTTGCCTACAACGAAACCATTGCCCAAGAGTACTTTCCCTTAACCAAAGAACAGGCCATGCCGCAAGGTTATCGCTGGAAAGATCCGGAAGAGAAAACCTACAAAATAGACATACTATCGCAAGACTTGCCGGACCATATCAAAGATGTCGGCGATGATATTATCGGCAAGGTAATAGGATGTGGCCACAAAGGTGAGTGCAACCACCAATGCACCACCGCCTTTAAAATAATCAAAGAAGAGCTGCAATTCTACAGAAAGGCGAACTTACCCTTACCAAGGATGTGCCCCAACTGCAGGCACTACGAACGCCTCGCCCAAAGAAACCCCCTTAAGCTATGGCACAGAAAATGCATGTGCGACAAGAAAAATCATTCTCACGGCAGTGCGAATTGTGCGAATGAATTTGAAACGCCGTATGCGCCGGAACGTCCTGAAATAATTTACTGCGAAAGTTGCTATAATAGCGAGGTAGTATAAAATATGAAATCGGAAACCAAAAACACTTCGGCAGGCTCAGTGCGAGTCTGCCAAAACTGCAAAAAGGATTTCGTAATTGAGTCCGATGATTTTGCTTTCTACGAAAAAATGAAAGTCCCAGCGCCGGAAATTTGTCCACAATGCCGTCAGCAGTTGCGTATGCTTTTTAGAAATTTTAAAACATTGTATAAAAGGCCATCTAGTAAATCTGGCGACATGATTGTCTCTGCGTATGGTCCCGACGCACTCTTTCCTGTTTATAGTGTATCTGAATGGTGGAGTGATGACTGGGACCCCATGACTTACGGGATTGATTTTGATAGCCAGAAGCCATTTTTTACTCAACTCGCCAGATTATCCAATACAGTTCCGCGCGTTAACGTGATGAATTCCGAGACCGAGAATTGTGAGTATGCAAACCAAATCAATCAAAGCAAAAATTGCTATCTTATCTTCGGTGGTCTAAACGATGAAGACTGTGATTATGGTCATATTGTTTGGAATTGCCGAGATTCGGTAGATAATCTATACCTATTTAAATCAGAATCTTGTTACGAATGCGTCGATTGCTTAGAATCATCGAAACTTTTTTATTCGCAAGAGTGCGAGAGTTGCGTAGACAGTATTGGACTTTTTGATTGTAGAAATTGTTTAAATTGTATTGGTTGTGTAGGACAAATAAATAAGTCTTACAACATTTTTAATAAGCCAGTTACAAAAGAAGAGTACAAAAATTTTCTATCAAAGTATCCGCTAAAAGAAAAATCAAGTATAGATTATATTTTAAAAGAGCGAGATGTTTTACGTACAAAAATTCCCCAGCGCGCTTTCTTCGGTTCGCACAACAACAATGTTTCTGGGAATCATATATACAATGCACATAACGTTCATTATTCTTTTGATATAAAAAGCGGAGAGGATTCTAAATTTTGTTTTACAGTAAGAAAGGCAATAGATTCATACGACGTATCTTTTACCGGTGATTTGTCAGAATGTTATCAAGTCTTGACCATGCTAAACAGTAATAGGGTTATTGGTTCCCACGAGATAGTTGATTCACACGATGTTTGCTACTCGGATAATTGTCATAACTGCAACAATCTTTTCGGGTGCTATGGACTTCGCAAAAAATCTTATTGCATTTTGAACAAGCAATATAGTAAAGCAGAATACGAAGAATTAAAAGAAAAAATCATTGAAAATTTGAAAAAGACTAGCGATTGGGGATTATTTTTTCCAAAAGAATTAAGCCCTTTTGGTTATAACGAAGCAATAGTTAATGAGTATATGCCACTAAACAAAGAAGAAGCTCTGGCCCAAGGCTTTACATGGAAAGATGATATTCCTAGCACAAAAGGACAAGGAACTATCGAACATGAAAATTTACCGAAAAACCCGGAAGAATATAGCGATCAGCTTATGAATGAAACACTTGCTTGTACAAGTTGCCAAAAAAATTTTAAACTCATCAATCGAGAAGTAAATTTTTATAAGAGAAACAAACTCCCACTTCCATCGCAATGTTTTAATTGTAGGCATGCAGGACGAATGGCGACGCGAAACCCAAGGAATCTTTGGGCGGGAGCATGTGCCAATTGTGGTAAACACATAGAAACCTCATACTCACCAGAAAGTCAAAAGAAATTCAAAATTTACTGTGAACAGTGCTACAATGCAGAAATAGCGTAAAATCCATCGGCTCAACGCGTTGAGCCGTTAAAAACAACATGGAAAGCCAAAAAAGAACATGTCAAAACTGTAAAAAGGAGTTCATGATTGAGCCCGACGATTTTAATTTTTATGAGAAGATTAAAGTGCCGCCACCGACGTGGTGTCCGGAGTGCAGGCTGGTCAAACGTTTGGCGTGGAGGGGCGAGAGGTCTCTTTTTAAAAGAAAGTGCAATCTGTGCGGTAAAGAAAAAATTTTGCTTTATTCGCCGGAAAGCCCCTACACTGTTTATTGCTATTCTTGCTGGTGGTCTGACAAATGGGATCCTGAATCTTATGGGAAAGACTATAACTTTAAAAAACCATTTTTCGAGCAGCTTAAAGATTTATTCCTTAAGGTTCCAAGGATGGGAATTATTCAACAAGGAACAAACGTAAACAGCGAATATACCAACAGGGCCAGCGACAACAAAAACTGTTATCTTATTTTTGCCGCCTCTACGAACGAAAATTGTTCTTACGGCACTTCAATTTGGGATTCAAAAGATAGTATGGACAACTATAATATTCATTCGTCTGAACTGTGTTTTGAGTGCATTGATTGTTATGGTTGTAACAGGTTGATGTATTCAAGAGAATGTAGTACCTGCTCAAATTCCGCCTTTTTGTTAAATTGTAAAAACTGTACTGATTGTTTTGGTTGCGTTAATTTGCGCAATAAGAATTATTGCATTTTCAACGAGCAATATACAAAAGAGGAATATAAAGATAAAATTAAAACACTTTGGCCAAAAAGTCGCAAGGAAGTAGAAGAAATGCGCAAAAAAATGGCAGAATTTTCATCAAAACACATCGTGCCGTGTCTTGTAGAAAATCACAGCACTGATGTTTCGGGTAATTGGTTAGAGCAATGCAAAAATGTGAAGGTAGGATTTAATTGCGAAAGAGTGGAAGACGGCAAATATCTTTTTGGAATTACCGATGGGAAAGATGTGATGGATTTTACATATTGGGCCGCTTTTTCAGAGCTTATTTATGAATGCTCCTCAATCGGCCGCCAGTGCAGCCAGGTGTTTTTTTCAAATGAATGTTGGGACCAGTTAATCCGCGCCCAATACTGCGTAAATTGCCACAGTTCATCTGATTTATTTGGCTGCGTCGGTTTGCGGAAAAAACAGTATTGCATTTTGAATAAACAATACAGCAAAGAAGAATATGAAGAATTAGTGCCGAGAATCAAAGAGCAAATGGATGCGCTTCCATACAAAGACTCTTTGGGAAGGGAATTCCGTTATGGTTCAACCTTCCCGTTGGATATGCACGGATTCGCCTATAACGAAACCATCGCTCAAGAGCTTTTCCCCATGTCAAAAGAAGAGGCATTAAAAAACGGATACAGGTGGGTTGATTTCGCGGCTAAGAATTATAAAATCACCTTAAAAGCAGAAAACATTCCGGACTCGATTGACCAGGTTGATGAACAAATTTTAAAGGAAACAATCGGGTGCGCCCACGCTGGAAAATGCAACCACCAATGCACGGAAGCCTTTAAGGTAACGTCGAGCGATCTGAATTTTTACAAACGCATGGGCATCCCGGTTCCGCAACTGTGCCCGAACTGCCGCCATTTTGCCAGGATTGCCCAGCGTACGCCTATCAAGCTTTGGCACCGCCAATGTATGTGCGAGCAGAAAAATCATTCTCATGGGGAAGAAAAGTGTCCAAATGAATTTGAAACTTCTTATGCTCCGGACAGGCCAGAAATCGTTTATTGCAAAAGTTGCTACAATAGTGAGGTGGCATAAATAAAAGCAACTGAAGCCCTGAGCGCTTGCCCTGAGCCGTGCCGAAGGGTTGTCGAAGGGCAAGCAATACTACAATACAGAAGTGGCATAATCCATTAATTTATGAACGATAATTTATTAAAAAAAGAAATCCCGCCGCTTGCTGAAGGGGAGATGGATGAAAGAACTAAAAAGGCAATTGATTTGTTTAAGAGAATTGTGATTCGGGCATCTGAAAAAAATTGGAAATATGTTGTTTTGTCCGGTTTTGCCGTTGACGCTTATCTGGGTTATATTTCCAGGAATCATAAAGACGTTGATTTCATAATCGATAGAGATAACGTTGGAGATGCAAAAATTTTTTTGGAAAAAGAAGGCCACTTAGTTTGTAAATCCAAGGCGCATGGAGAGGATGATTTATTAAGAATTGATCCAATTGACGCAGAAACAACACGGGCTGCCCATTGTGATATCCATATTAGTTTTTTTGATGATAAGACGAAGGAGGTAGTAATTCCGATGCATGGCAAAGAAATCCGTTTTGCGGGTGATTATAATGATATTTCTATTGAAAAAGAATTCTTAGGAGTTAAGGCGAAAGTTTTGTTACCAAACCTATTGATTGAAGAAAAGAAGGGATGGGTAGAAAAAATTGGGCTAGCATGGAGAGAAGGAAGAGAAGAAAAAAATGCGCTGGAAGTTAAAAAAATACAACGGATAATTAATTTTTTGGATAAAAAGTAAATTATGGAAAGCGATACAAAAAACACTTCGGCAGGGAGTTCGACTGAGGCTCACTCGAAGTCCTCAGTGCGAGTATGCCAAAACTGCAATAATGAGTTCGTGATTGAGTCCGATGATTCTGCGTTTTGCGAGAAGATGAAAGTGCCTTCGCCCACATGGTGTCCGGAGTGCAGGATGATGCGGCGCTTCGTGTGGACAAGCGGGAGAATTTTATACCGCCAGAAATTTGATTCTGGGGAAGAGGGGATAACGTTTTATCCTCCGGGAAATCCGCATAAGATTTATTCGCAAGAAAAATGGTGGTCGGATGAATGGGACCCAAAGTCATTTGGCAAAGAATACGACTTTAAAAAATCATTTTTCGAACAGTGGCTTCAACTTTTCCGCGAGGTTCCTCATCCAACCCTCTATACTTCTCATACGACCATGATTAATAGCCCTTGGTGTAATGGCGCGGCGGATTTAAAAAATTGCTACCTTTGCTTCAGAAGTGATTTTAGTGAAAATTGCGCCTATACCAACACGATGGCAAAAAATAAAGAATGTTTTGACGTGGCGTTCACAAATGACAGCGAGCTTTGCTACCAGGCTGTGATGGCAAATAAGTGTTATCGTGCGTTTTGGTCGCAAGACTGCGAAGATTCACAGGACATTTGGTTCTCAAGAGATCTCATAGGCTGTTCCAATTGCATAGGCTGTATTAACTTGCGTAACAAGCAATATCACATATTGAATCAACCCTACACAAAGGAAGAATACGCAAAAAAACTTGAAGAATTGAATTTCGGGTCATTGAAAAACGTAAATGATTTCAGGGCAAGAGCAGAAAAATTATTTCTTGAATATCCTCGCAGGCAATTCCATGGGCGCAAAAATGTAAACGTAACCGGAGACTATATTTTTAATTCAAAAAATGTGCACGATTCCTATCAGGTAGGTAACGGAGAAAATATCCGATATGGCCAACTTCTTAAATTGGGCCCATCGAAAGACGCTTATGACTATACAATATTTGGAGAAAATTCTGAATTGATATACGAATCGGTGTGGGTCGGCCTTACTGTTAATAATATCAAGTTCAGTTTTTGGAATTACCATGCGCATGATTTGGAATATAGTTTTGCTTGCCATGGCTCGGGAAACCTTTTCGGCTGCGTCGGAATTCGGAATTCAGAATATTGCATTTTAAATAAACAATACTCAAAGAAAGACTATCAAGATTTGGTGGGAAAGATTAAAAAACAGATGATGGAAGTGCCCTATATTGATTCGCGGAAGAAAGAATATCGTTACGGAGAATATTTCCCGGCTGAATTTTCTCCGTGGGCATATAATGAAACAAGCGCTTATGAATTTTTCCCGATTTCCAAGGAAGAAGCTGTCAGCAACGGCTATGTTTGGCGGGATTCCGATGCAAAAGAGTATGAACCGGCAACGGTTTCTTTTGCAGATGATATTAAAGACGTTACAGACGAGATTCTTGGCGGCATATTAAAATGCGACGATTGCGGAAAAAACTATAGGCTGGTAAAAATGGAGCTTGATTTCTACCGCCGGATGGATCTTCCAATCCCGCGCCAATGTCCTCTTTGCCGCGACAGGGTGCGTTTCAAACAGCTGAATCCGATTAAAATATTTTCACGGAAATGTGCAAAATGCGGCAAAGAAATTGAAACCTCATATGCTCCGGACCGCCAGGAAATTGTTTACTGCGAAAGTTGTTATCAAAGCGAGGTCGCATAAATAAAAGTAGATGAAGCCCTGAGCGCTTGCCCTGATTGGAGCCGAAGGGAAGCCGAAGGGCGAGCAGTGTTATCAACAAGAAGTGGTTTAATTACTAAAAATATTCTATAATATTACTATATGATTAAAAGCTTACAGCCTTTTATATAGCCTGCTATATAATTTTTATATGAAGGGTACAAGATATTTTTTAAATGAAGGGTGCGAGCTTTCTTCCGAAATATAAGTTTATATATTATTTAATTTTTTTATCCGAACTTTGTGTATGTTAAAAACTTTGAAAGATTTTGATGTTACCGGCAAACGCGTTTTGGTAAGATGTGATTTTAATGTTCCCCTTGATGAAAAAGGAAATGTTTTAGATGATTTCAGGATTAAAAAAACCCTGCCGACAATCCAATATTTAATTGATAATAAGGCAAAGATCATTTTGATGAGCCACTTAGGCGAGCCGGACGGAAAAGTTGTTCCGGAGCTTACACTGGATAAGGTTGCTGAAAAACTGGCAGAATATCTTAATTTTTCGATTGAGAAGGAGGATGATTGCGTGGGATTGGAGGTGGAAGAGCAGAGCAACAAATTGGCGCCCGGAAAAATTTTATTGCTGGAGAATTTAAGATTTCATAAAGAAGAAACGGAAAACAACCCGGATTTTGCAAAAAGACTTTCATTTTTAGGGGATATTTATGTAAATGATGCATTTTCAGTTTGCCACAGGGATCAGGCTTCAATTACCGGCGTGCCAAAAATCTTGCCTCATTGCCAAGGTCTGTTGCTTGAAAAAGAAATTGAAGTTTTAGATAAAGTCATGAAAAATCCGGCAAAACCCATGGTAACAATTGTCGGCGGGAAAAAGGTTGAAACAAAATCAAAATTCATCAATAATATTTCTGAAGTATCAGATTATGTGATAGTGAGCGGGCTGATAGCAAAAGAAGTTGCAGAACAAAAAATTAAATTCAAATATCCCGAAAAGATAATAGCTCCCACCGGCCAATTGGACGCCTTGGATATAAATGATGAATCGGTAAAAAATTTCCAGGAAAAAATAATGCAGGCAAAAACAGTTTTATGGAATGGCCCGTTCGGAAAATTCGAAGATGAAAAATATGCTGCCGGTACCTTGGCAATCGCAAATGCAATAATAAACAGCGGGGCTTATTCGGTTGTCGGAGGGGGCGAGACTGTTGAATTTTTGAATAAAAAAGGTATGATTGATAACTTCAGCCACGTTTCAACGGGCGGCGGGGCAATGCTCAGCTATCTCGCCGGAGATAAATTGCCAGGCCTAGAATCTTTAAAGTGAAAAAATATGACCCAGAAGATTAAAAATATTGAGAAGGCGGCGGAAAGGATAAAAAAAGCTGTTCAAAATAAAGAGCGCATTATTTTGTATGGAGATTCTGATTTAGACGGGATATCATCCGTTGTTATTCTGGAGGAGGCGATTAAAAATTTGGGAGGACATATTGATTGCGCTTTTTTCCCCGACAGAGAAAATGACGGTTACGGAATAAATTTGAAAGCCCTAGATATGCTGAAAAATAAGGCCCCTGCGCTTTTTATAACATTAGATCTCGGCATAGGTAACTTAAAAGAGGTTGATTTAGCAAATAAAATGGGCTTTGAAGTCATTATTGTTGACCACCACGAACCCTTAGATGGAGTGCCGAAGGCCTCGATAATTGTTGATATGAAACAAACAGATGACAGTTATCCATTCAAGGGATTAGCCAATGTCGGAGTGACCTTTAATTTATGCATGGAAATGTTAGGCAGGGAAATTTCTCAGAATTTGAAAAATAGTTTTTTGGAATTGACTGCTTTGGGCACTATCGCTGACATGGTTCCGCAGATTGAACAAAATCAGGAAATTATTGAGCAAGGTTTAAGGTCATTAAAAAATACTTTCCGCCCCGCAATAAGGGCTTTTTTAGATATTTTAGGGGACGGAAAAGTATTTGAGGAATCTTTGCCAAAGATCATTTCTGCTTTGAACTCGGCAGAAAGCTTAAACTTTGAAAACGAATCATATTTGCTTTTAACCTCTTCTGACAATAAACAATGCAAGGAAATTGCAGAAACGCTTTTGAATAAAAACCAATACAAACAGCAACAAGTCAAAAATATTATACAGGAAGTGGAGAGAAGAATTTCACAAAAACAAGATGAGCAGATTATTTTTGAGGGCGATCCTTCCTGGAAATTAACCTTGGCGGGTCCCGTGGCATCGGTAATCTGCAACAAATATGAAAAGCCGGCTTTTATTTTTAAAAAAATGGATAAGGAATCTTGCGGTTCAGTCAGGAATCCAAAAGGTACAAATTCTGTGGATGCAATGAAAACCTGCGCTGATTTTTTAATAACCTACGGCGGCCACGCGCAAGCATCGGGATTCCGTATTAAAAATGAACACCTAAATAAATTCAAAGGCTGTTTAAATATATTTTTTAAGAAGAAGTGAAAAATGGATGGTCAAAAAAGGGCAGATATAAAAATTGGCGCGGAGGTGGATATTGTGCTTAAAAAAGACCAGCCGACCGGCAAGCTTACCCGCGGGAAAGTGGCGGAAATTTTAACCAGCGACAGTTTTCATCACCGCGGCATTAAAGTAAGGCTGGAAGACGGACAAGTCGGCCGTGTTCAAAAAATTTATCCGGTATTCCCAACGCTAAATGGTAAAGAGTACCAGGAAGGACTAACATAGATTAAATACTAAAAAAAACACCACAATGGTGTTTTTTGGTATAATAGACAAATGGAACACAAAAAAGGTAAAAAAGGACCCAAATGGCATCACAAAAAAGTTTCTGTTTTTTTGTTGATAGCAGGAGGCATTATCATTCTTTTGTTAGTGGCAGGAATTTTTTTATTTTTCCATAAAACGGTCCTTAGCGTTTATATTTTTCCTGAAAATCCAAAACAGGGAGATACTGTTTTTATCAGAGTCAAAAGCGATGCTAGCGAGATAACGGGAAATTTTGGAAAGTCCTTCGGCGCGGCCCAGGATGAACAAAAGCTCATTTTTTACAGAAAGGGGAACTCTTCTGAATGGGTGTCTTTTTTAGGAATTGACGCTGACCAAAATCCGGGCGATTACAAAATTTCCGTTGATGTTTCTGCAACAGAAAAATTAACAAAAAATATCAAAGTGGCTCTGGCTGATTTTTCATCGGAGCCGGCAGCTAAAGCTCCAAGCATAAGCCAAAACGGAACCACGCAAGAAAAAGCAGTTAATAATATAATAAAAAACGACAACCCTGCTTTAAAAAAAGTTTTGAGTATTTTTACCAAAGAGCCGTATTTTACAGCTCCGTTTTCCTTCCCTTTAAGTGCAATGAAAATAAGCGGTTTTTCATTCGGAAAATTTATCGGATTTTTCCCATATAAACTTCAGCACTTCGGAGTTGATTTGAGGGCGCCCGAAAAAACAGATATTTATGTCGTTAACGACGGGAAAGTTATTGCAACTTTAAATTTGTCTAATTACGGCAAAACAGTTATCATAGACCATGGCTTGGATATATTTTCTATGTACCTGCATTTAGACGAATTTAAAGTTTCTGTCGGAGATATAGTAAAACGCGGGCAGGTAATAGGATTATCCGGGGATACGGGTTATGTTACAGCTCCTCATTTACATTTTTCAATGAGAGTCGGCGGCGCAAGGGTTGACCCGATTGAATTTATAAACGCGACCAAACAATTGCAAGACAATTCTTTTTTGGCCGACATCAGTAACGCATTTTTAAATATTGTTAATCCGGTCAAATAAAATCAGATGAAAAAAATAATATTAGCGTCAGCATCTCCCGGGAGAAGAGGATTGCTTTCGCAGATTGGCTTAAGGTTCGAAGTGGATCCGAGCAATTATAAAGAGGATATGACTTTGAATATGCCTCCTGATAAGCTGGCGGAGTATTTATCTTTGGGAAAAGCAAAAGATGTGGCGCAAAGGCATAAGAATTCCATTATTATTGCGGCAGATACATTTTGTGTCCTTGGTAAAGAGATTCTCGGCAAACCTGGTGCAAAAGAAAATGCTAAAATTATGCTGCAGAAACTCAGCGGAAAGGCGCATTCTGTCATAACCGGCTTTACTATTATTGATACGGAAACAGGCAAACAAGTTTCTAAATCCGTGGAAAGCAAAGTTTTCGTGACAAACATTCCCGAAAAAGACATAGATGACTATATTGCGCTGGGAGAGCCGTTAGATAAAGCCGGAGCCTATGCCATGCAACATCGCGGAGGGATTTTTATAGAAAAAATTGAGGGAGATTACTTTAATATTGTCGGCTTGCCGGTGCTGCCATTAGTTGCAGAACTCAAAAATTTCGGTATAAATGTTTTGGAGGCTTCAAATAATTAACTGAAAAATAATTAAAGGAATTTTAATTATGAAAAAAATTATCATCTACACAACCTTGTATATATTTTTTATATGATGGTTGCGAGCAGATCCCCATTTTTTATGGGAAGGGTGCAGTAGAAAATAAAATATTTATGAAAAAAATAATAGTTTATACTGATGGGGGGTCGAGAGGCAACCCGGGGAAGGCCGCCATAGGGGTTGTTTTTTATAATGAGAAAGAGCAGATTATAAAAAAATATGGCGAATATTTGGGAGACAACTTAACAAACAATGATGCTGAATATAACGCAATTATTTTTGCATTGAAAAAATTTAAGGCGCTGTTCGGGAAATCCATAGCCGAAATATCGGATGTAGAAATAAGGGCTGATTCGGAATTGGTTGTAAAACAATTGAACGGCGACTACAGGTTGTCAGATCCGAAAATACAGCAATTTTTTATAGAAATCTGGAATTTAAAATTTGATTTCAAATCGGTGAAATTCAAGCACATTCCGCGGGAAAGAAATAAAGAGGCCGACAGGCTGGTGAACGAAGCCTTAGACCAACAAACAGGAATCATGCAGCTGCTTTAAAATTGTGGTTTACCCTCACACCAAAAATTGAAAATTTTATGGTGTGGGGGTAAAATAAGCTAAAGGTCTATATAATTAAAAAAATAAAAAATAAAATTATGGAGGATAAAAAAGTTTGCAAATGCACGCATCATAAAATAGTACCAGCGTGCATTGCTTTGATTGGTTTAGTGATTTTGTTGGGGGGAATGAATATACTAACACCCGGTTTCGTAAGTTTTATTTGGCCCCTTCTTTTGATAGTTATAGGAGTGACGAAAATGGTAAAGTGCAAGTGCTGCTAAGGCTAGTATTTATACTTTAAAACAAAGAATGTCCCGCCGACCCGAGATGGGCAGCGGGCGTTCTTTTTAAAAATGGGTTTTTACTTAATTTTTTTATTAGTTTTATTTTTAGCAATCGTTTTTGTGGTAATTCCGCTTGTATTTTTAGTAAAAATTTGGGGATATGTGTATCCTTTTTTGTTTTGGGGAGCGATTTATGTTCCAACCACAAAAGAAAGAGTTGGAAAGATGGTAAAACTTTTAGAAATAAAGCCCAGTCAAACCGTTGTTGATTTGGGCGCAGGGGACGGCAGATTACTTATTGCTTTGGCAAAAGAGGGAGCTAAAGCTTACGGTTATGAAATTAATCCTCTTTTAGTCTCTAAGGCAAGGGAAAATATAAAAGAAGCAGGATCAGACGGTTCAGCGTTTATTTATTGTAAAAGTTTTTGGCGCCAAGATTTAAAAGATTTTGACGCTGTCGTTGTTTTCGGCATGAAGCACATGATGAAAAGATTGGAAAAGAAATTTGAAAGGGAATTAAAGCCCGGAGCAAGGATTGTATCAAACTATTTTACCCTTCCGACATGGCTTCCTGCCAAGGAGGAAGATAAAATTTATGTTTATATAAAAAAATAAATTAGTTTTGTTAGAAAAAAAACAAACCCGGTTCACGCGCCGGGTTTTTTAGTGATCGTCTGTTTTATCGGAATGTTTGTATGGCCATATTAAAAAAACCGGCCAGGTAATTCCGCGTAAAACAGCTCCTAAAAAGTTGCCAAAAAAAACGGCTAAGCGATCTCCTTGTGCGCTGAGTTTCCGGTCTTTGGAGGTTTTTTTCAGCGTCATCGTGAAGAAAATCAGGAAGAAAATTATGGCAACTATTCGGTAGATGACAAAGAACATTGAAGCAATGGCTCCCGCTATAAATAGCAGCAGCCAAATTATCAGCTCTCTCGAGATATTATCTTTCAGCATATTGCACCTCTCTTTTCGTGTCCCGAGGTTATCATATAATTCTGGAAATTTTTAGTCAAATAATTTCAACTTGACACAACACCATTATCTGGTATAGTAAAGGTGTCTCAGCAAGATGAGTGATTGCTCCCTGTTATAGGGAGAGGAAAGTCCGAACACCAACGCCCCTTTTCGGGAGTTAAAAATGTAGTGGCTAACAGCCATCGGTCGTAAGACAGAGGTGCGAACAGAAACGCCGAGCCCGAAAGGGCGAGGCGCCCGTCATCGCAAGATGAATAGGGCGAGTTCAATCGAAAGGTTGAAATGAAACGGCTAAATCCTTATTGGGTGCAAGAACAAAGCAGGAGATTGGGTTAAATACATCTCAAGCTTCTGTTAAAAGTAGTTCGCCTGAGCTAATGGGTAATCATTGGCCAAGACAGATAATCACATAATACAGAATTCGGCTTATAGTCTTGCTGGGACAACAAAAAACTCGATTTTAAATCGAGCTTTTTGTTTGTTTGAAAAAAATAGAAAAAAAGGTTATCATGATTAATTAATACAGCCTTCTATAAAATTTATATATGAAGGGTGCAAGAAAAAAAATTGATTCAAAAATTTCTTAATTCTCAGACAAAATCCATAAGTTCTGCCTCTTTAATATTGGCAATTTCTTATTTAATATCGGCTGTTTTAGGTTTGTTAAGAGACCGCCTTTTAGCAGGCACCTTCGGCGCCGGCAATGAACTGGATGTTTATTATGCAGCTTTTACTGTTCCGGATTTTATTGCTTTGATTTTGATTTTTGGCGCAATAGCAGCGGCAGTGATTCCTATATTTAGCGGGTATTTAATCAAATCCAAAGAAGATGCGTGGAGATATGTTTCAACGCTTTTAAATGTGTTCTTAGGATTTTTAATTATTGTTTGCGTAATTTTAATAATTTTTACTCCGCTAATTGTTTCTTTTATGGCTCCGGGATTTTCCGGACAGAAAAAGGAAATGGCTGTTATATTAATGCGTATTATGTTCTTGAGCCCGATTATTCTGGGGGCTTCAAATATGATAAGCGGGATTTTGCAGGTTTTTCACAGATTTTTGGTAACAGCTTTAGCCCCTTTATTATATAACCTTGGCATAATAATCGGGATTTTATTTTTTGTGCCAAAATTTGGGTTGCAAGGGCTGGCTTGGGGAGTGGTGTTGGGGGGAATTTTGCACTTAATAGTCCAGTTGCCGGCATTCTTTTTTTCCGGTTTTAGATATAAGGCAAGTTTTAACTATAAAGATCCCGGAGTTGTAAAAACAATAAAAATGATGATTCCAAGGTCATTGGGATTAGGGGCCGGGCAGCTGAACACAATTGCCACCACGGCAATTGCTTCAACTTTGTTGTCAGGTTCTATAGCAGTTTTTAATTTGGCAAATAATTTGTCATCAATTCTGGTCAACGCTGTCGCAGTTTCTGTTTCAACAGCCGCCTTTCCCTCAATGTCCATGGCTTTTTTGAAAGAAGAAAATGACGAGTTTTTAAGAAAGTTTTCCAGCATATTCCGCCAGATTATTTTTTTGGTAGTTCCAATAAGTTTGCTTCTTTTGATTTTAAGGGCGCAGATAGTCAGGGTTGTTTTGGGAGTCGGCAAATTTGGCTGGGCAGATACAAAATTAACAACCGCCTGCCTCGGTATTTTAGCTTTAAACTTAATTGCCCAGGCGCTTATTTTATTTTTATCAAAAACATTTTATGCAGCCCATAACACAAAAATTCCGGCAATAATCAGCGGATTGACAGTTGCTTTTAATATAGCACTTAGCTTGCTGCTTGTGTGGCTTGTCAGGTTTTCAGCCGGATTTAATCTTTTTTTGCAAAGCATATTAAGATTGGGGGGAGTTGCAAATATTGGCGTTATTGCTTTGGCTTTGGCTTATACAATTACAGCTGTTTTAGAATGTTCTTTGCTTTTGTATATGTTTTATAAAAAATTTCCAAAATTACACGTGGAAGAAATTCATAATTCTATATATAAAATATTAATTGCCAGCTTAATAATGTTTATTCTTACTTTTTTAATAAGGCAGTGGCTCGGGTCAGTTGTAAGCTTACAGACCTTCTGGGGAATATTTTTCCAATTAATTATATCCGGAACTGCCGGCGTTGTAACTTATGCCATCGCTACCCATTTACTAAAATCTCCCGAGAACAAAACCATAATTGACTCATTCCTAAAAAAGTTTTTATATCCAGCTAAGGAACAAAAATTTTGAAGAAATAAAATGCAAGAAAATATAAGAAATTTTTCAATAATTGCACACATTGACCACGGCAAGAGTACATTAGCCGATCGGCTTTTGGAGTTGACCGGAACTATTGATCCAAAAAAAATGATGCCACAGTTTTTAGATTCTATGGATTTGGAAAGAGAAAAGGGGATTACCATAAAGCTGAAAGCTATAAGGATGAATTATAAATTTGAGGGCAAAGATTATATTTTGAATTTGGTTGATACCCCCGGCCACGTTGATTTTTCTTACGAGGTTTCAAGGTCTTTGGAAGCAGTTGAAGGAACTGTTTTATTGGTTGATGCAACCCAGGGAATCCAGGCGCAGACATTGGCTAATTTGGAATTGGCAAAAAATCAAAATCTAAAAATTATTCCGGTTGTAAACAAAATTGACTCTCCGATTGCAAGGGTGGAAGAAACAGTTGAAGAGCTTTCAAATCTGTTGCAGGTTTTACCGGAAGAAATTCTGAAAATTTCCGCCAAAGACGGAACAAACGTTGAGCAAGTTTTAGCAACAATTATAAAAGAAGTTCCTCCTCCGAAAGAATCTGTAAAAAATGATTTCCGGGCTCTAATTTTTGATTCGGAATACGATTCTTTTAAAGGCGTTATTGCTTTTGTGCGCGTTGTTGACGGGGAGATTTCCAACGGAGAAAAAATTGAGTTGATGGCAACCAAAACCCCGGCTGAAGTAAAAGAATTAGGGTATTTAAATCCGACATTTGCGCCAAAAGATAAAATTAAGGCCGGCGACATCGGGTATATTGCCACAGGAATTAAGGAGCCCGGAAAAGTTACAGCCGGAGATACGATTATAAAATTACAGAATATAAATACAAGGGGTACGGTTGAGCCTTTGCCCGGATACCAAAAGCCGAAGCCCATGGTTTTTGCCAGCTTGTATCCGGAAAATCCGGATGATTTCGATTTATTGAAGGTTGCCTTGTCAAAATTGAAACTATCGGATCCCGCGCTGGTTTTTGAACAGGAAATGAAAGAAGCTTTAGGCAGGGGATTTAACTGTGGATTTTTGGGAACTTTGCATATAGAAATTATTTCAGAAAGATTGCAGAGGGAATTTGGTTTGGATCTGGTGATTTCAACGCCGTCGGTTGTTTATAAAATTTTTAACCAGAAAGGCAAGGAGATTTTGATCTATTCAGCTTCTGACTGGCCGGAAAATCCTTCTGCAATAAAGAGTACTGAGGAGCCGTGGGTGTCCTTGGAAGTTATTGCTCCGTCAAACCAGGTGGGAAAATTAATGGAAATTTTAAAGAGTCTGAAAGGAAATTATATTACGACAAATTATCTGAGTCCGGAAAGGGTAATCATAATTTTTGAAACTCCTTTGCGGGGCATCATTGCCAATTTATACGACAAAATAAAAACCGCCAGCCAGGGTTATGCCTCAATGAGTTATAACCTTTTAGGGTATAGGCCCGGCAAGCTGGCGAAAATGGAAATTTGGGTTGCCGGCCAGAAAGAGGAGGCATTTTCAAGGATTGTCGCTCAGGATGAAGCTTATTTTGAGGGAAAGAAAATGGTTGAAAAATTAAAGGAAGTCCTGCCTCCCGAGCAATTTTCCGTTGCCTTGCAGGCGGTAATCGGAGGAAAAGTCATCGCCAGGGAAACAATCAGGGCCTATATGAAAGATGTCGCAGGATATTTGTACGGTGGAGATATAACAAGGAAAAACAAGCTTAGGGAAAAGCAGAAAAAAGGTAAAAAGCTGATGAAAGCAAAGGGAAAGGTAAACGTCCCGACAAAAGCATTTTTAGAAGTTTTTCGTGCGTAGACCCTGAGCTTGCCGAAGGGTAGAAGTTTTCAGAGCATAATATTTATAAAAAAACACCCGGCGCGCCGGGTGTTTTTAGTTATTGACATTTGTGATAAAAATGTTAATGATAAATTATCAATCTGTTCTTAAGATCAACGATAAGGAGGTTCCATGAATGGCCAGCGGATACTAAAAAGATTCCAACCAGACGGAAAAGAAACAATTATACGGTATGCCACAGCAGATGATTTAGAAGGCATACTGGAAGTTGGCGGGAAAGAACAACAAATAAATTTGAGTGTCAGAGTATCCTGGGTGATGCAGCTCAGAACCGCGAAGATTGTTTTGGTCGCCGAGGTTGAGGGCAAGATACGTGGCGTGATCATTGTCAGTTCAATTCCTGCCAAATACCACGTTTGTTACGCGCCATGGTGGGTGTGGACAATCGGAGTTACTCAAGAATTTCGGAGGTTTGGGATTGGGACAGCGCTGATACAAACTGCGCTTTACCAAGCGAAAAGAACTTTGGAAGCAAAATTAATTGGTCTGCGGGTAAAACAATTTCATCCGGTGATCAGTTTGTACAAAAAATGCGGATTCAAGAAAGTCCGCATTAGGGAAATAGACCGTGAAAGATTCAGCGAGCTTAAAGAAGCCGTGATAATGGTAAAGAATCTTTAAGGATAACTTTACGAGACCCAAGCAAGTCGCAAAACTGCTGTTTTTTTATACTTCAAATATACTGCCCATTGCAGGGATTTCAATCGGCAGAGATGGATAAGATTTTTCCAATATATTTTTGAAAGCTGTTGACTGGGGGAGCTCCGTATGCACCAAGAATATTCTCTGCAAGTTTTTGATATGCGAGATATACGACAAAAGATCGTTTTGGTCGGCATGGGCTGAGAATTCGTTAAGGACTTTTACCTGGGCCCTGACGTCGTAATTTTTACCGAATATTTTTACAGGGCTTTGGCCTTCCAGAATTTTTCTTCCCAAGGTATTTTCAGCCTGGTATCCCGCCAGTAAAATTATATTTTGAGGATTTTCTATATTATTTTTCAGGTGGTGCAATACTCTTCCGCCCTCGCACATTCCCGAAGCAGAAATAATCATCAAAGGCCCCGGTTTGTTATTTAATGCTTTGGATTTTTCCTGGGACCGTACGTACGTTAAATTTTTTAATAAGAATGGCGAATCGCCGCGGCTTCCAAAATCTTTCCAGAAATTGTCATTGAAATCTTTTATATATTTGGGGAAAATTTCCGTGATGTTTTCAGCAAGCGGGCTGTCTATATATATTGGCAAAGAGGGGATGAGCTTTTCGTCTAAAAGTTTGTGCAAGATATAAATGATGTCCTGTGTCCTGCCCAAAGAAAAAGCTGGAACAATTATTTTGCCTTTATTTTTAATAGCGGTATCGATAACATCTTTAAAATCGCTGGTTGCATCTGACAGGGGTTTGTGGTTTCTGTCGCCATAGGTGCATTCTGTGATAAGGGTTTCCGTATCTTCAGCTATATATTCGGGGGAGCGCAAAAGAGGAGAATACTCCCTGCCCATGTCGCCGGTAAAGGCGAGCGTTTTCGTCAGTCCATTTTCCTTTATTTCCAAAAAAATTATCGCAGATCCCAAAATATGGCCGGCATCGTAAAGTTTAAATCGTATATTTTCATTTAATTCCGTCCATTTATTGGTTTGCCTGAAATAATCAACCGTTTCAAAATGTTCAAGAACTTTCTGGACATCTTCTGGCGTATAAATCGGGATAAATTCCTTGTCGCCGGGATTTAAATGCCTGTTCAAATATTCGCAATCCTGCTTTTGTATTTCAGCAGAATCCAATAAAATATATCTTGCTATTTCCGCCGTTGCCGGAGTGCAGCAAATTTTTCCTTTAAATCCGTTTTTGACTAAAATTGGCAAAGTCCCGCAATGGTCTAAGTGCGCATGTGAAAGTATGGCAGCATTTATCTCTGTAGCTTCAAAAGGAAGGGTGCTGTTTAACCTGTTGGATTCGTCTCTCCTGCCCTGGTATAAACCGCAATCTAAAAGCAAATTATATCCCTGGGTTTGGATTAAATGTTTGGATCCGGTTACGTTTTGAGCTGCTCCTAAAAAATTTATTTTCATATTTAATCATTTTATCACAAAATTATAAAATCGTAACATGCGTCTTTAAAAAATGATGGACTTGATTTTATTGATTTTTTGTATTACAGTAATAAACATACATCGGGCCGTGGAGGAGTAGTACCTCGGCAGTCTCATAAGCTGCAGGCCCCCGTGCAATTCGGGGCGGCCCAACATAATTAACTTAAGGTAAATGTGGTTTGTTTATATAATCAAATGCAAGGATGGTTCTTTGTATACCGGTTCGACCAATGATTTAGAAAAACGATTTGAGAAGCATAAAAGCGGAAAGGGCGGAAGATATACAAGGTCACATATTCCGGAGGAAATTGTATTTTCTGAAAAATATGATAATAAGATAATAGCGCTAAAAAGAGAAAGGGAGGTTAAAAATATGACACGCAACAAGAAGTTAAAATTAATCCAAAATTAAAATTCGCCGGGGTAGCTCAGTTGGTAAGAGCGCGTCACTCATAACGACGAGGTCGAGAGTTCGAATCTCTCCCTCGGCACACTTCGACTCGTTTCACTCGCTCAGTGCAGGCCGAGTCTAAGGAAAAATTTAATAAAATGCGGGCGTAGTCCAGCCTGGTTTAAGACGCCTCCCTGTCACGGAGGAGATCAGGGGTTCAAATCCCCTCGCCCGCGCCACTGTGTACGAATGGAGGTTAACGCCTCCATTTTGTGCCTATTTTGACCTGTTTTACCCAGTTCTAACCTTAAATATGCCTCCTCTAACGGAGGATAGTCATTTTTGATTGGTATAAACCACTCATAGGGTTCAAGAACCAGTTTTCGCTCTCTAATAAGAGGGTATGCTCCCAACGTCAGTAGTATTTCCTTCTTCAGTTCTAACCCTCCGGATAAGAATCTTTGTCCGGCATAGGTAGCGACATTAAAGGTTCTCTCTGTAAGCTCAAGCCATTTTTCTGCTCTGGCTTCGGTTCCTTTCAACTTTTCTTTAAGTTTACCTATCTTAGATTGAAGTTCTTTTTTCTCTTTCAAAAAAGCCTCGTCGTCAATTAGCAGGCGATACCTCATTTTAGTTAATTCGTCTAATTCGTTTTGTGATTTAACTACCGCCTTTTGTTGTGTCTCGTAAATTTTGCTCCTGTCTTCAATCTCCCTATCGTTCCTTTCATTTAATATCTCCAAAGCCCAACTCAAAAACTCGGGAAGTATTGTATATTTTTTAATTTCATTTTGAATTTGTCCTTCTAATATGTCCTTAGTTAAGGATCTATTTTGAGTGCATTTAATATCTTTCTTTTTTCTTGTGCAGTAGTAGTATGTAAAGCTTTTAAATTCACCCGTTTTTTTAATAATCTTTTCTTTTTCGATGGCCGTAAAAAGGCAACCACATTCAGCGCATCGAATGGATCCGGTAAAAGCAAAGCGGTGTGTTTTTGGTCTTGGTTTGCCTTTTCTCCCAAGAATTTTCTGAACCCTATCGTATTCTTCAAGGGTAATCATTTTTTCGTGCTTTCCTTCATATTGGATATTTCCTTTCCCATATTCAAAAATGCCGGCATAAAAGGGATTGGTGAAAATGTTAT
>CAIMWV010000009.1 GCA_903845295.1 Candidatus Staskawiczbacteria bacterium | reverse complement strand
TTGATGATCTCCTTGTCGCTTTTGGACGCAGCACGGAAGGCATTGATTATGATTCCTTGGATGGAAAGCCCGTACATCTTTTTTTCCTGCTTTTAGCGCCGGAAAATTCAGCCGGTCAGCATTTAAAAGTTTTGGCCAGAATTTCTAAAATGTTAAAAATAGCTAATTTTCGAAAAATGCTTTTGAAAGCAAAATCCCAAAGTGATTTATATAAAATAATTATTGATCAAGAGAATGCCTGCATCCTTAGTTAAGAAAGGATGGTCGATTAAATGAAAAATCTGCGAGTCGTCATTATCACCGGTCTTTCCGGTTCCGGCAAAAGTACAGCACTGCGGGCATTGGAAGATATCGGTTTTTTTTGTGTGGATAACCTGCCGGTCATTTTACTGCCGAAATTTCTTTCTATAACTACTTCTTCATCACCGGAAATAAAACAAGTAGCCATGGTCATGGATTTGCGGGAAAGAAGTTTTCTCGATAAGTACCAGCGAATCTTTACAGGACTTAAAGAAAAAGGCTACAAAATTGAAATCCTCTTTCTTGAATCCGGCGACGATTCTCTTTTGCATCGCTTCAGCGAAACCAGACGTATTCATCCTCTTTCCGAAAGGGGACTGATTATGGAAGGCATATTAATGGAAAGAGAAAAATTATCGTCCTTAAAAAAAATGGCGGACAAGATTATCGACACAACTTCACTTAATGTTCACCAGCTAAAAGACATCGTGCAAAGTCATTTTTTGCCGTCTTCCAGGCAGAAGAAAATGGTCATTAATTTAACTTCTTTCGGCTATCGTTATGGATTACCCGTTGATGCTGATCTCGTTTTTGACGTAAGGTTTTTACCCAATCCTTACTTTGTCGAAAATTTAAAAAATTATGACGGCCATAATGCTGATGTGCAAGACTATGTTTTGCAAAACAAGGAAAGTAAAAAATTTCTGGAGAAAATATTAGATTTAATGAATTTACTCATTCCCCTCTATGAAAAAGAAGGGAAAGTGCGCTTAAATATTGCCATGGGTTGCACAGGCGGTAAACATCGTTCCGTAGTTATGGCTAATAAATTAGATTCATATTTTTCGTCGATGAAGTATATGGTCAATTTAAACCATCGCGATATCAACAAAAATTAAACGGTTTATAAAAGCAATCTTAATTATTTATATTATCTTTAATCCAGTGTGGATCCCACCATTCCTGCGGGTTGACAAATTGTCCGCCGACAATAATACTGAAATGTAAATGATCTCCTCCGGCAAGGCCGGATGTGCCGGAATTACCTATTTTTTCACCCTTCGCTACCTTTTTACCGATAGAGGTATTAATGGCAGATGTATGTCCATATAAGCTGAATAATCCTAGTCCATGGTCAATAATAACGGCATTTCCGTAAATACCCAAAACTCCTGTAAAGACAACAATACCACTGTTCGCTGCTTCAATAGCCGCCTGAGCGTTGGATGCCAGATCGACGCCGGTGTGAAGAGATTCACCAACGACTTTGCGATCACATATGTAATCTCTCTTGTCGGCAAAAAGCGCCATAGGAGCAGCATTGCTCATGCGCAGGAAAGTGCCTTCCCATAGTGCTTTAGGCGCGGACTTTTTGCAAATGTTTTGTATAGTCAGAAAATTTTCATTACGCATTTGAGAATTGATATAGATAAATACTT
>CAIMWV010000008.1 GCA_903845295.1 Candidatus Staskawiczbacteria bacterium | reverse complement strand
GCTGGGCTTCTTCCCGCAATCTGTTGTATCCAACGGCAATTTTGGTCCGGCCACATTGAAAGCCGTCCAAGATTTCCAGGTCTATTACAATATAGCTAAACAAGGCGACTTCGGCTACGGCCAGGTAGGGCCCAACACCAGGAGGGAACTTAACGATCTGATAAATAAATAGTATCGGGAGGCCCGATGCCCTCGATTGACTAAAATTAAAAACTCCGCTAACTAGCGGAGTTTTTTTATCATGTAAGTATCTTTTAACTTATAGCCTAGTTTTTTGTAATATTCTCTCGCGCCAATGCCGGAAATAACAGCGATTGCCGGGAGTTTGAATTCTTTTTTTGTGATTTTCTCGGCTTCTTGAATTAATTTTTTCCCCAGGCCTTTATGCTGGGGGGAGATAGCAGAATATTTTAGGGGGTGAAGCTGGCCGTAAGTGTGCAATTCCCTGATTATGGCGGAGTTTTTTAAAACCGGGATCAATTCTGAGTCCGACGGTATGCGCAATCTTAACAAACTATAAAGCCGGTCGCGATTCTTATTTTCATAGCTTAAAAATATTTCTTTGCCATAGGAAGCGCCATAATCCTGCCTGAATAAATATAATTTTTCCTTCGGATCATAATTAAGGCCGACTTCCCGGCATTTGATGCATTTGCATTTCCAGCCTTCTTTTTTAGAATTTTTTCCCAGAATTTGGCGCATATTGGAAATTTTAGCCGGGCCTTCAACAATACTGCCCGAGGGAATATCGCGGGTTAAACGCTGAATCCGGCAATAATACGGAATATTTTTTTTAATCTCTGATAAAAGTTCGGTCAGTTCTTTTTCAGTATAGGGCTTGTATTTTCCGGCTTGCCATAATTTATACAAAGGAGCTTCTTTTAAAACCGCACAGGAATAAATTTTCAATAAATCCGGCTGGAAATCAGGGTTCGAAAAAATTTCTTCAAACATTTCCTTATCTTTTTTGATGTCAGAGGCGGGCAAATTCGGCATCATATGGTAGCAAACTTTAAGTCCCGCGTCTTTCAATAATTTTGTGGCAGAAATTATGTCTTTTACTGAATTTCCGCGCAGGTTGAATTTCAAAACGTCATCATAAATGCTCTGCACCCCCAATTCAACCCGGGTTACGCCGAGTTTGCGCAAAAGCAAAATTTCTTTTTCATTTATGTAATCCGGCCGCGTTTCAACGGTTATGCCGATAATCCTTTTTTTGGCAGTTTCATTTTTTTTCTGGCTGGCCTCCAAATTTCTGCTGATTTTGCCATTGGCTGCGTCAAAACATTTTTTTATAAACCATTCCTGATATTTTTTAGGCAAAAAAGACCAAGTTCCGCCGATTATAATCAATTCTATTTTGTCAGTCGGGTGGCCCTGCATTTCCAGGGATTCCATCCGGGATTTAACTTGTTTGTACGGGTCGAATTGATTCAAAATCGCCCGCATCACGGCCGGCTCATTGGATAGATAGGATTTTGGCATGCCTTTTTCACTCGGGCAGTAAAGGCATTTGCCCGGGCAAGGATAGGGTTTTGTCAAAACAGAAACCACAGCCACGCCGGACAAAGAGCGGACCCTCTTTTTCTTCAGAAGGTCTTCCAGTAAACTTCGATTTTTTATTTTTGATTTTTGAATTTCAGATAATTTATGATATGCTTTCAGTAAATCGATATTAGAAGATAAAGACGTAACAAATTTTTTTGACATTTTTCTTTTTGCCGAAGCCAAGTCTTCCGGAGTTTCCAGCCGGTTTTTCAAAAGTTCAGGTATAATTAAGTCAGATTTTATTTTTTTCATGGATAAAGAATACGCCCAAAAAATATTAGAACAGACTAAGCAAGATTATAACCTTATTTCGGGGCAGTTTTCAAGTACCAGACAATTTATATGGAAGGATTTGGAACCCTTGCTCGATTATACAAGATCCGGCGATAAAATTTTAGACGTGGGCTGCGGGAACGGCCGCCTTTACGATGTATTCAAGGAAAAAGACATAAATTATTCCGGGATAGATAATTCCGAACAGCTGATAAAAATAGCCAAAGAAAAATTTCCGGAAACTGATTTCCATGTTGCCGATATTTTAAAAATCCCGTTTCCTGATAATTCTTTTGACAAGGTTTATTGCATCGCAGTTTTGCACCATATACCTTCAAAACAATTGCGGACGGAAGCGTTAAAGGAGCTAAGAAGAGTTTTAAAGCTTGACGGACTTTTGATTTTGACTGTTTGGAATTTGTGGCAGACCAGAATTTCCTGGCGCCAGGTTTGTAAAAATATAATTTTAAAAATTACCGGCAGGTCTCAGCTGGACCCGAAAGATATTTTCACTCCCTGGAAAAGCCAAAATGGCCAGATTCTGGCAAAAAGGTATGTCCATGCCTTTACTAAAAGAGAATTAAAAAAATTGGCAGAAAAAGCCGGATTTAAAATCAAGGAAATCGGCATCACTCGTCGCCCCGAAATAAGGGATAATAATATTTATTTGATAGCGGAGAAATAATCTGCAGCTTGTTCGGGGCGGTTTTTTGGAATCACCTTTTAATTTAGGCGGTTTTTTGGTAAAATGAAATATAAAATAATTAAAATACAGCCCCTTGTATAGCCTTTTATATATTCTCTATAAGAAGGGTGCAAGATAAAAATATGACAATAGAACAAGGTAAAATTAAAATAGAAGCGCCCGCTTTTGATCCGGAAGCCCAAGTAACGTCCCAAGATTGGGAAGATATGGGAAAAGCAACTGAAGGTTGCTGGACTGACCCTAAAGCTCCCAGTCAAATAGAGATGGCATATGACATCTCTATCCTTTCTCCGGACAAGGCGCAAGAAATTGTTGGAACGCCGCCCGAGGGGGAAATTAAACCTTGGGCCAATAAACACGAAGAAACCACTATCCCAGATTTATTCAGGGATAGGGCTCATTATAATATACATGGAGATCCGGCCGTTGATATGCATCGTGAAGTAATATATAAAAAATTTTTTCCGGCGGAGAGAGAAAATATCCAAAAAAAGGAGGGCGAAACGAAACTTACGATACAAAGAGTGATAAAAGACAATGCACGCTATCATCAAGCCCGCCTCAGAGAAGCGGCTGAGCGGGCACGTCCCACTGAAGGATCTGAGAAGAGCCAATTTGAAGACGACGCTAAACTTATGAGCATAGTGGCAGACGCAAGAATTCTGTATCCGGGGAGAACAGCGCAAGAGCTTGGGTTGGATGAAAAAACCTTGAAGGATATGGAAGATAGAGTGGCCCAGCACAAAGAACTCTGGAAAAGGGACCGTTACAAGTCCAATCTAGCTCCGGAATTTGCTAAATATCTCGCTGATATGAAGGTTATTGCCCCTGAAGAATACCAAAAAATGGATCCAATGAAACAAGAAGATTGGGAATTAATGAATAAAGGACTTGAAGCCCAAAAAGATAGTCTCGCACATGGGAATTCCGATATATCAGTTAGATTCACCATGCAGGCAGCGGCCATGAAAATCCTTGCCGCCAAAGAGGCGAGAATCACAGAAAATGGTTTGGAATTGACTATGCCGGGGCAAGAAGCCCAGGTTAATGAGGGTGGGAAAATAGAATCAGCGCCCGTGGCCGAGGCCAAAGAAAAAGAAATGCCCAGTTCCTCTGAGAGAGAAGCTAATTTAAAAAAAACTCTTGCAGAATTTAGTAAAAAAAATCTTGCTGATCCTGCAATAGCCGCAGAAATAGAGAGAGTAAGGAAAGATATTGAAGCGCAGAAACAGCAAGAGCTGAAAACAGCGGCAGGAGAAGCCGAAAAAAATAGAAATGCACAAGAGGCTCAAGCCGCAGAAAAGAAAAGACAGGAAGAACTGGCAAATACTAGAGCCGAATTGTTAGATAAGTTTAAAAATATATAAAATTTTTTAAGGATGTTTTTTATTTTTATGAAAAAAACAAAATCAAAAAAAGTTGTTAAGAAAAAAGCATTGCCTAAAAACAAAGCAAAAAAAACAAGGAAGCCGGCGTCTATAACCAAAACCCGGCGAGAGTATCTTTTGAAAAAGTTGTCGGAAATATAATACTAAATCCGGCATCGTGTGCCCGAAGCCATATTTCAATTGAGGTGGCTTTTTAGCAAAATTAAATAATAAAGTAGATCATATGATTCAATACGACATCAAAAAAAGGCTGAGGCAATTACTAAATTTTTTATTGCTTATAACTTTTTTGGTCAGCCTTGTCACCGGTTTGATTAAATTCCCGGAACTGCAGAGATTTTTTATTTTTGTCTATAATTATATTTCAGCTGCCCAAATATCCTGGTTGCACGATTTCAGCGGTTTGGCCCTGATCATATTGATTATTATTCATCTGATAATCAACAGAAATACATTGCTTCCTTGGCTGAATAATATTTTAAACAAATTTTTCCAGCCCAAAAATGGGAAATCATTAATGTTGATATCCCTGGCAGTTTTGGCAATCATCGCAATCGCGGCTTTTATGTTTCTGTCTTATGCCAGGCGGCAGCCGGTGGTTTTGAAGGGCGTGGAAATAAGCGAGTACCAGGGCGAAAAATTAGGTTCTATTAATGATTTCCGGGAAAACTCGATAAAAGGCCCACAATATATTGATAAGAATACTTACAAGCTGGAAATTACCGGTTTGGTTTCTGCACCGGAATCATACAGCTACGATGATATTTTGAAATTGCCTTCTTACCAGAAGGTCGTGACGATAAATTGCGTGGAAGGCTGGAGTGTTAAAATTTTATGGGAGGGGATTTTGGTAAAAGATCTCCTGAAAAATTTAAGCATAAAGCCGGAAGCCAAGACAGTTATTTTTTATGCGGTCGACGGATATTCCACTTCTTTCCCGCTGGATTATATTTTAAATAACAACATAATCATGGCTGATAAAATGAACGGAGTGGTTTTGCCGCCGGAAATGGGATTCCCGTTCCAGCTGGTGGCCGAGCAGAAATGGGGGTATAAATGGATTAAGTGGATAAATAAGATTGAATTATCAAGCGATACTAATTATAAGGGATTTTGGGAAAGCCGGGGATACAATAATAACGGCGATCTTAACGGCTCTAAATTTCCCCAATAATTAGAGGATAAAAAATATAGAAATTGCTTCGCAATTTATATATTTTCGCGTTCGGTCTAAATACAAAAGTAAACATTTGTATTTCTCCCTCTCTTAAAATTATGGAAAAAATCATCAAAACTGAAGATGAGTGGAAAAAAATCCTTACGCCCGAGCAGTTCAAGATAATGCGCCAGAAAGAGACAGAGCCGGCTTTCACCTGTGGCGTGAAAAAAGCTGGAAATGGGACATATTATTGTGCAGCCTGCGGTCTGCCGCTTTTTAATTCGCAAACAAAGTTTGAATCGGGTACAGGATGGCCAAGCTATTTTGAGCCGATAAGCCCGGAAAATATTGAAGAGCGTCGGGATGATTCCTTTGGCATGTCCAGGACTGAAGTCATCTGCGCCAGATGCGGTTCTCATTTGGGGCATGTTTTTAATGACGGACCCAAGCCGACCCATAAAAGATACTGCATAAATTCCATTGCATTAAAATTTAAACCCGATAAATCAGATGCCAAAAAATAAAACAGAATCAGCTTTCTTTGGAGCAGGATGTTTCTGGTGCCAGGAAGCTCTTTTTCTGCATATAAAAGGAGTGGTTTCCGTCACTTCCGGATATGCCGGGGGCACGCTTTCAAACCCTATATATGAGCAAGTATGCACGGGAAAAACCGGCCATGCAGAAGTTGTTAAAATTGACTATGACCCGGAAATAATTTCTTTCAAAGAATTGCTTTATATTTTCTTTTACGTACATGACCCGACTACAAAAAACAGGCAAGGGTCAGATGTCGGGACGCAATACCGTTCCATTATTTTATATGCCGATGAAAAACAGAAAGAAGTTTCCGAACAGGTTATAAAAGAGCTTGAAGATAAAAAAGCCTTCAGGGGCAAGATTGTCACAGAAGTTGTGCCTCTCGAAAATTTTTACAGGGCCGAGGAATATCATCAGAGGTATTTTGAAAAAAACTCTGAAAAAGGATACTGCCAGGCTGTCATTGCCCCTAAGATCGATAAACTGGAAAAAGAATTTTCAAAGTATTACCAGTAATATTTTTTTTCGTGGTAATATAATTATAATTAATATTAATAATAGCTTTTGGTAAAATTTTATAGGAAGGGCAGAGCCATTTTCCCATATACTTTTATATAAGGCTGGAAATAAAAATATGCTTTCACATGCGCCGATAAATTTTCAAAAAGTAAAAAAAGAAGAAGTTGATAAGGAAATATTGAGATTAGGGATGATAGCCGAGCTGGACGCAGTAAGCCTTTATGAACAACTGGCCGCAACAACTGAAAACGAGAATATAAAAAAAATGCTTTTGGACATAGCAAAAGAAGAAAAAACCCACATGGGAGAATTTCAGGCTCTTTTGCTGAAATCAGACTCAGAACAGGTAAAAGAGCTGGAAGCCGGCAAAAAAGAAGTTGAAGAAAAAACAGAATAAGATATTAGTGTAAAATAAAAATAATATGTATATACCAATTATTTTAGGCACAGGCAGAAAAGGAAGGCAATCTGAAAAGGCGGCCAATTTTATGATGCAAGAAACAACTAAAGCCGGTTTAGAAAGCGAAATCATTGATGTGCGCGATTACAGGATTGACGCGACTGACAGTACAGGGGAGTCTCCTCAAGCCAAAAAATTGGCGGAAAAAATAGTAAAAGCAGACGGCCTGATTATTGTTTCGCCCGAATACAATCATGGCTATCCGGGCGAACTAAAAATGATGCTGGACATGCTTTATAAAGAATATGCCGGAAAGCCCGTGGGTTTTTGCGGCGTTTCAGCCGGCGGCTTGGGCGGTTCCCGTGCCGTAGAACAGTTGAGGCTGGTCAGTATTGAATTCCATATGCTGCCGATCCGTGAAGCGATGTATTTTTCAACAGTCCAAAGTTTATTTGATGAAAAAGGGAACATCAAAGACGAGTCATACTTTAAAAGAGTCGAAACGTTTTTAGATGAAATGATCAAATATATAAAAAATAATATTAAAGGAAAAAGTAAATGAAAAAATACGAAGAAGCAAAAAAGTTATTTTTTCAGAAGCCCTTAGATGGAATTTCTGAAAAAACCATTTCCATACATCACGATAAGCTTTACGACGGTTACATAAAAAAATACAAGGAAATACAGGAAAAATTTAAAAATGCTGATAAGCCATCAGCCAACGCAACTTTTTCTGAATTGAGGGAATTGAAACTGGAGGAGGGTTTCGCTGCTGACGCAGTTTTATTGCATGAAGCCTACTTTGATATTTTGGGCGGAGACGGAAAGCCGGATGGAAAAATTATTGATGCTGTTAGCAAGGATTTCGGTTCTTTTGATATTTGGCAGGAAGAATTTAAGGCTTTAGGACTTTCGTCCAGGGGCTGGGTTATTCTGGCATATGATTTCAATGACGGTAAACTCCACAATTACCTCGCGGATATGCATAACCAGGGAGGAATTTGGGGGACTTCGCCAATTTTGGTTTTGGACGTTTATGAGCATGCTTATTTCATTGATTACGGATCTGACAGGAAAAGTTATATCGAGGCTTTTTTCAATAACTTAGACTGGAAAGCAATCAATAAAAAGTTCAGCAAGGTGATGGGGGAATAATGCTTTAATTACTGTATTCATTGTGGACAACTTATTAACGCTTGCCATAAATTTGTTATATAATTAACAAATAATTCAAAATTATATACATCCTATGCACCATCTCAAAAAACATCTCTGTAAACGAGCAATAATATTTTTATTTGCTCTTTTTTTGGCATTAGGCATCTTCTCAACAGTATCAGCCCAGACTCCTGCCGCATGTTCTGTGACTCCTCAGACTATTTACATCGGAAGCGCACCCTTTTTTACATCCACAGGAGATTACTCTTCTTTGCAGTATCCGATAACATGGCATTTTTCGGGTTTTTGCACAAGCTCAGGCAGGCTGACCTCGCCAAGACAGATTCCCCCTTGTTACGGAGTAGCATCAAAATCAGTCGGTTCTTTTGATGAACATCTTACTGTCACTGAGGCCAACGGAGCTGTCCATGCATCAGATAACTGCTCGGTTACTGTCTCCAATATTACAATCTCGCTGACTGCATATCCAATGGCCCCCCAGCTTGGAGGCACAGTCACTTTCTCTGCCATATCTCTGCCCGATGACCGCCAGTTCAGCTATATCTGGAGCGAGCCTATTTGCCCGAGCACGAGCAATACCTGCACCGTAACAATGGACAATCCTTCTTACACAATTTCTGTCCATGCAAGGGATAATTTAGGAAACGTCAGCGCTACCCAAACATTGACCGTTACAGCAGTTGCCGGTACTCCCACTCCAGCCCCTGGTCCAGGTTGTAATGATTCTGATGGCGGATTCGATCCTTATATATCCGGAACAACCACAGGAACTGACACATACAACAATACATATACCGGCACAGATGTTTGTGTAGACAGTTACAATTTGCTTGAATACACTTGCGGTACAGACCTTACTATAAACGGCGGACTGCTTGAAAACACATATTTTTGCCCCACTGGATGTCTGAATGGAGCCTGCAACCTCGGCGCGCCGCCGACAATCACAATAAATTCTCCTATACAAGGAGACCAGTGGATCGTCGGCGACGACTATGTTGTGTCTTGGTCGTGCCCTGACTGTACTGCCGGCAGTTATATTATCGGAGGGCTTTATGATAATTCCACAAGACAGCCCGTCGATTCTAGTATAAATATAAATACGGACGATCTTATGGGTTCCTATGATTTTATTATAGCGAATTTAGATAGCGGTTCTTACTATTTAAGATTATTTAATTCGCCATCACCCACAGATTTTAATAATGTTATTACCCAGGCCGATTCCGGCACTATTAATCTGACCAGCGCGCCGAGTCTAACGCCCGTGCAGTCAGACATACTGTCCGTGCAGGATGCTTCTTTGCAGTATATTAGTGCTTCCAACGGTTATTATGCTTTTTGCGGCAGTAGCGCCGTTGCTAATATTAAAAACGATGTTAACGGAAACAACTTTAGCTTTGATTGCAAAGATGGCGCTAATTCCGCTGGATGCTGGGATGGCGGTAATCCTCTTACCTCCAGTTTTTATGCCCTAGCCTGCAATAATAATGATCCGACTGATTGTTACTGCACGGATAGAAGCGGCCAATTTTATTCAGGCACAGCCAGCTCGTTTGCAACGCCTATTTCAAGCAATTGTGTTTGCTATATTTTTCCGGTAACCGGTGTTTCTCTCAACAAAAATTCCGAGACACTCTATGTCGGCAACACAGACCAGCTTACTGCTACAGTTTTGCCATCTGACGCCACTGACCAAAATGTAAATTGGTCTTCAAGCAATGCATCCATTGCAAGTGTAGATGTTAACGGGCTTGTGAGAGCGCTTGCCCTTGGTTCTGCCACAATTACAGCAGCAACTGTTAACGGTAATTATACAAGTACAGATGTTGTGACAGTTATGGCGAACCCGCAATCAGGCGCATATTCAGAAATAATGGCCCTGCAATCAGCTGCCAGCCAGTATTACATGCTTAACAACAGCTATTACGCCTTCTGTTACAGTGATGCTGCCAATAATATTAAAAATATTATGATGGGAGTTGGCGGCACTTATGCTTGCGGGGATGGCGATACTGCTACGGCTTGCTGGAAGGGAAGCATGGATGCCTCTAAGAATAATTGGTATGGTCTTTTATGCAATAATTCCAATGATTGCTATTGCGTGGATTCAACCCCGATGGGAAGTTTCCCAAGTTCCGGCACTTATAACTCTTTTATCATGGCTACCTCGGGCAACTGCACCTGCCATTAAACAACGAGCAATTCAAACAAAAACCGTCCTTCGATAAACTGAGGACGGTTTTTGTTTTCAGCAGGATGATATATAATTTTTTAGCCACTCTTAAAATTAAACCCTTTTTAAAATTTTAATTATTAAGGATTTTACGGCTGAGGAGAAGGGGAAGGAGAAGGGGAGGGGGAGGGACAACTTATAACACAGACATAATTGTCTGTCCATTTAGGTTCTGTAGTGTCTTTAATTGTTACTTTTTCTATAAAGCCATCGCTGACAGTATTAGTGCATGGGCATATCCCGCCTTTAGCAGGAGCCGTACATGCTGCTTTGTGATTTGCATCATAATATTGCGAACCTGGCTTATCTTCGAGACATCCTGGCGCCCATGTATACGTAACTTTCCAGGGTCCCGGCAGTCCTGCATCTTGTGAATTCTGGCCAAACGTGTAATCTTTCGGGCAATTTGTAAGCTTAATTTCTCCAAGATAATGTTGTACTGGTTTTTTAGTCTTTTTGTCTATCTCCGGACCTGGAGCAGGAATTGGACACGCAGGTATGGTTATCGTCAAAGGATTGCTTGTTGTAACAGGGCAAAAACCTAGATTATTTTTGCTCCATATCAGCGCGTTGTTACTAGCATGGCCATTGGCATCAGTAATAATTAATTGTTCGTTATACGTCTTGTCCATCCTCATGGCATTATTTGCTTGTTGGCAATTCGGAACATGAAATCCGTTAGTACCTGCAGCTGGATTAGGTCCGTCATTACATACGCCTACCCATGTAGCTTGAGCATACTTTATATGTGTTCCTGATCCGCTTTGATTCCATTGTGCTTTAGATCCGGTGCCTTGCCATACTACTGTTGATCCTTTCCCCGCGATTACAGGGTCAGGATTTCCTTGACAATAAGCTACTGTTTTACCTCCGCCGTTTCCGTCGCCTGGCGGGTATTGGTCCTTTGCGGAAGCATATCTTACGGCGATTATAATTATGAAAGAAGATAAAATTAATATGCCAATAATCGTTAAAATTTTTATTTTTTGATTCATATCATAATATTTTTAAATAATAATTATTGCTCAATTATACATAAAATACTCAAAAAGGGTCAAGCAGATCTTTATGCACATGAGATGTTTATCCGGTTGAATAATGCAGAGCGTTAACTGGTGAATTAAAAAAAATCCCCGCATGCGTACGAGGATTCAAACTACAATTTGATTTTGACAAAGGTCAAAGCCTATTTAGCGACTTTCACCGCTAAGTAGCGGCTAGGAACTACAGCAAATGAGCCGGCAAAGAAAATTCGTCCCTTTGTGATATGTCCCAAGGTCGGAAAATTCGGTTCTTTTATTTCGGGATTTTCCGAAGGGATCTCGGTTCCTAGCGCCACGATCGGGAAATCGTTGCCCGCATCGGGTATCTCTAGGGCAAGTTCGTAAAGATCTTGGAATGTTCCAAGTTTATACCCGCTATCCTTAATTGCCTGCGCCATCTTTTCCGCGCCGATGTACTTGTCGGGTTCCGCAGATCCGAATATTGCGCAGATCTTATAATCAGTCTCTTGCGGCCGGTTTGCAGCCGCCATCGCGTCCACAAGTTCAGACATACTGGCCCGAAGTTTCTTTTCCAGTTCCGGCGGGTAGTTGGAAACTGTCCTGACTTTTACATCTTTGTAATCTGCTTCGATGTAAAATCCGGGCTGGACTTCTTTAGCCTGCTCTTTGGCCGGCGCGCTTTCAGGCGCAGCTTCTTTTGCGGCTTGCTTTTTCGCCTCTTTCGCAGTTTGCGACTGGAAAAGGAGAGCGGCTGCCAAAAGCATTGCCACGACCAACGTGATAAACGCTTGTTTGCGGGTCATGTGCCACCTCCTGTCAATGAACGACTTCCCAAAACCGCTTCAGCGATTTTGTACTCAATTTAATATTACAACAATAAATTTGTTTTGTCAAATCAATAGCCGGAAAATTACTTAAGTGGAAAAGTTTTTCAAAATTATTATGGATAACTTCCTATTTTTATTTTTTATTTCATTGTATAATAAACCTAAAGTTTTTATATTCTTTTAATAAAATTGTGAAGAAAAAAGGGTTTACTATTATTGAATTGGTAGTGGTGATTGCTATAATCGCTGTGCTGGCAGGAATAGTTTTGGTTAATATTATTTCGTATCAAGTAAAAGCCAAAAACGCGGCGATTGAAGAACAGGTTGGTTCTCTACCGATAGCAGCCGCATCGGATGTGGCCGACAATGGCGGCCTTACTGACGCTGAAGGCAACAGTTTGTGCTATCAGTCCGACGTTATCAACATCATCAATAAAATAGATGATATCACCAATATATCGCCAACCTGCAATACTGATTCCAGCAACAACTGGTGTTTTTGTTCAAGCATATTTAAATTATTCAGCTCAGGAAATTATTCCTACTGCGTCGACAGCACGGGTTTCAGGGGAGAAATCAATGACATATGCACTAAATATTGCGTTAACGGCGATCCGAGTTTGATAACGTGCGGAGAATAATAAAATTTGCGTTAAGACCAAATTAATAATTCACCCAGCCCGCGCGTTATTATGTGCGGAATTTTTTTATCCTAAAATAATATAAAATGTATTTATCAGTTGTAATACCTGCCTATAACGAAGAGAAAAGGCTGGAAAAAACTTTAGTTGAAATAGACAGGTATTTTTCTTTGCAAAAATATGAATATGAGATTTTGGTTGTCAACGACGGATCTGATGATAAAACTTTTCAGGTCGCTGAAAAGTTGTCAAAACAAATAAAAAATCTGAAAATAATCAATAATAAAAAAAATAAAGGAAAAGGGTTTGCCGTAAAGCAGGGACTTTTAGCGGCGGTTGCAGAGTACATATTATTTACCGATGCCGACAGTTCAGTTTCAATAATCCAGATCGAAAAATTTTTTCTTTATTTCAAGCAAAATTACGATATTTTAATTGCTTCCCGCGACGTAAAAGGATCTGTGTTAAGCCCGGCCCAGCCGTGGCAAAGAAGGGCATTGGGGCATATTTTTAATTTGATTTTTAAGACATTTATCGGCGTCCATGGAATAAAAGACAGCCAGTGCGGATTTAAAATATTTACTGCAAAATCAGTTGAAGACATTCTGCCAAGATGCAGGATCAACAGGTGGTCTTTTGATGCAGAAATTCTGGCAATTGCCCAAAAATTAGGATACAAAATAAAAGAAATTCCTGTAATCTGGAAAAATGACCCGAACAGCAGGGTAAATTTTATCGGAATGGCCGGCGCGCTAAAAGATTTAATTAAAATAAAAATTAATTTGATTTCCGGCAAAGATGAAAAACTTCTTGAAAAATAACTGCCAGCCGTTAGTCTTGGCGGTGTTATCATTTTTAACCCGTTTTTTATTTTTGTCTTATCCGTCTGACCCGGTTTTTGACGAAGTATACTTCCGGGAATTTGTGAAAAACTATTTCAGCGGGCAATATTATTTTGATATCCATCCGCCACTGGGAAAACTGATGATATATTTTTTTGCCAGTATATCTGACTTATATAATAAAAATGCGGATGTTATAATTTTTAGATTTCTGCCGGCATTTTTCAGCGCAATTTTTGTGCTGCTGATTTATTATCTGATATTAAAAATGGGCCTGTCAAAAAAGGCGGCTTTTTTGGGGGCAGCCCTTGTTTTGTTCGATAATGCAATTTTAGTACAGTCAAAATTCACTTTAATTGATATTTTCCTGTTATTTTTCGGATTTTTATCTTTATATTTTCTGCCTTGGTTCAAAGATGCGCCAGCCGGTTCTAAAAAAGCATATTTTTTTATGGCACTCGCTGCAATCTCCGCCTGTTTATCTTTTTCCATAAAATGGACAGGGTTGTCTTTTTTTGCAATTGTGGGCTTGATTTTTCTCATAGACGTTTTTAAGAATTTTAATATTAAAAGAGTCATTATAAATTTACTGCTTATCACTGTTTTGCCATTTCTGATTTATTATAGTACTTTTGCCGTTCATTTCTCCCTTTTAACAAAGCCCGGCACCGGAGACGCATATATGAGCCCGGCTTTCCAGCAGATGATTGAGGGTGAAAATGGAGCGCCAAAACTTAATCTATGGGAAAAATTTGCGGAATTGAACCAGAAAATGTATTTTTACAATTCAACACTTACAGAGACGCATCCGTATGGCAGTAGATGGTATCAATGGCCGTTGGATAAAAGGCCGATCTGGTATTGGACGAAATCAACGGAGCCGACAGCAGAATCCGAAATTTCCAGCGTATATTTAGTGGGGAATCCCGCTGTCTGGTGGGTGGCGCTTCTGGGCGTTGTTGCGTCAATTATTATTCTGCCGTTTAATTTTTTAAGGAAAAAAATTCCTCCAATCCTGTATATTTTAATTCTAGGGTATTTTATAAATCTTCTGCCCTTTATTTTTATAAGCAGGGTCGCTTTTATATATCATTATTTTTCTTCTTTGATATTTGGAATATTGATTCTGGCGGTTTTATATGACACTTTTTTAAAAAATATAAAGAACAGTTTTATTTTTTATTGGGGATTTTTAAGCTTGGTATTTTTATGCTTTCTGCTGATTTCTCCTTTGACATACGGCCTTTCAATGGCTTCAGGCATAAGCAATTATTATGATTCTTTCATAAACCTCCTTTTATAATTGTGACAGGTCTTTTGTAAAATTAATGAAATTTACGGCTGCCCAAAAATTTTAATATGTTGACAGTCGGATGGTATATTAATGAATCAAAAAATAATCCGAATGTCCGTTGCACGGATAATTATGATTTTGTTGCGTCCAGGGACATAAAAAAAGGGAAGAACTGTTCAGCGATTATTCAACTTACAGCGAGATCTGAGATAACAAAATAAAAGGCATCTTCCAGGATGGTTTTCAAAACCAAAAAATGCTACAATATCGTATTAGCTTAAAAATATGGCAGTAATAGAAACAGAAAATCTTACAAAAAAATATAACGGACTGACCGCGGTGGATAATTTAAACCTCAAGATAGAAGAAGGCGAAATTTTTGGCTTGCTTGGGCCGAATGGCGCGGGCAAAACAACAACGCTTTTAACCTTAACAACGTTAATAGAGCCGACATCCGGCACAGCCAGGGTTAACGGTTTTGATGTTGTGAAACAGTCTGATTTGGTAAGAAAATCAATCGGCATAGTTTTCCAGGATCCAAGCTCGGATGAGATTTTGACAGGCTACGAAAACTTAAAGCTTCATGGATTGCTTTACGGCATGGAGCCGTCTTTAAGGGAAAAAAGAATCAAGGATGTTTTGGAATTAGTTGACCTTACAGACAGAAAAAATGATTTGGTCAAAAAATACTCAGGCGGCATGAGGAGGCGCTTAGAACTGGCCAGGGGATTAATGCATCATCCTAAAATACTGTTTCTGGACGAACCGACTTTAGGCCTAGACCCCCAATCCAGGACGCACATCTGGCAATATATTGAAAAGCTTCAGAAAGAGGAAAATATCAGCGTTATCATCACCACTCATTATATGGAAGAAGTGGACAGGCTTTGCAACAGGATGGCGATAATAGACGCAGGCAAGATTGTTGTTTTAGGAACGCCCGAGGAGCTGAAAAAAGTTATAGGCGGAGACGTGGTGACCGTCAAAACAGCAAACCCGAATATTGCAGCGGTAAAGAAACTGGATTTTGTTAAAAAAATCGAAACAAAAAATGGCTTGGTTTACCTGACTGTCACGGATGCAGACAAAAACCTTTCAGAAATACTGCAGGCCATCGGAAAGGTTGAATCAGTGGAAGTCCACAAGCCGACTTTAGATGATGTTTTTATACACTACACCGGCAAAGAAATAAGAGAAGGGGAAGCAGAGGGCGGCTGGGCAAACAAAATTATTAATTATAACAGGAAAAAATAACATGAGCGAGAGAAGCGGATTATACGCAATTTGGTACAGGGAATTCAAAGTTTTCCTGAGGGAAAAATCCAGGATCGTAGCTTCAATTATCAACCCGATATTATGGCTTTTGGTTTTCGGCGGGGGATTGGGCTCCAGCATTTCCGTAAAAGGAACCAATTACCAGGCTTTTATATATCCTGGCATTTTAGCGCAGGCAGCTTTATTTTCTTCCATATTCTTCGGCGTATATATTGTCTGGGACAGGAAAATAGATTTTTTGAAGGAAGTTTTAGTGGCTCCGATATCCAGAACGACGATATTTGTAGGAAAAATATTGGGCGGAGCAACAGACGCCCTCATCCAGTCTGCTATTTTATTAGTTTTAGGAGCTGTCTTGAGCTGGTCCGGAATAATTCCCGGATTAAACCTGGGAATTTTGTCTATTGTCCTTTCTTTATTTATATTATTTATTACTATTTCTGCTTTGGTCAGCGTAGGCCTGATAATCGGCTCTAAAATGGAAAGCCCTGAGGGATTCCAATTAATCTCCAGTTTTCTGCTTTTTCCTTTATTTTTTCTGTCCGGCGCTTTGTTCCCGATAAATAATCTGCCGGCCTGGCTTGCGCCTTTTGTAATTATAGATCCTCTAACCTATCCTGTTGATGCCCTCAGGAAAATTATATTGGGAGCGTCCCATTTTACCCTGATGACAGACTTTGGAGTCATGCTTGGTTTTTTGGCATTGGTTGTTGTTATCGGGACTTATGCCTTTAAAAAGATGAAGGTTTAGCGCTTGAGAATTATATTTCCCGAGCCGCCTTTTAATTGAGGCGGTTTTTTGATAGAGTAATATAATAATATTAAAATTTTAATATATGAAAAAGGTTTATATATTTTTTCTGTTGCTTGTTATCATATTAGTTATAGCAGCTTCTATTATCTGGTTCCTGCCAACCAGTAAAAATACTGTTGTTAACAAAGCTGGAACAAAAAATAGCCAAGAGCTATCTTTTGTTCCGTTAGAAAAACAGGCGATGCCGCCGTTTATAAAAAATGTATATCCAGCAAACGACATGAAGGTTGATTTTCATTATGAGGGAGACTTTACACCCCAAAATGATTGGGGTTTTATTCCGCTCGAATATTACACTCCCCCCGCAAGCAGCGAAAAATTTTTATCGGTTTCTAAGGCTAAGGACAGGCAAGATTTTTTGTATAGAGCAGATGGTTATTTACCAATATTCCAATCAGAAGGAGGACACTCATACCAGGGCACCCCAATTTATATGACAAATCCCGATGATAAATATTCTCTTTCCTATCTGGGTTTCAAAATTAATGATGAGAGTTTAATAAGCGAACTTAAAGTTGAATTAGGAATAGATTATTTTGCGGTCCCGGAATCGGGAAATACAGGCGCATTCGAAGATAATCATTTTTCTCTTGCCTCGCTTTTGGGTATCGATGTTGTAAATGCATGCGGTCCCGGTGTTTATGTCAGAAAAGTTGGAGATTCAAACCTGGTTTTTGTGCAAGCATCTGATGGAATCGCCTGGTATAAATTAGAAAAGCCTATTGCTCTTTATAATTTAGATTTAAATTATTGCGATGATCCTCCCGGCACCATGCCCAGTTATTGCAACTTTTGGGCTGACGACCCTCCGGATTGCCAGAAATGGTGTGAATATACTGCTTCAATAACCAGTTTAGTGAATGGAAACCTGAGAATGCATGTTTATTATAAGCCTAATGACAAGGAGGGCCTTTTAAGATTTCAGCTCGCAAACTTCATAGTAAGCGATCCACAGGGCGCATATTATCAAGCTACTATGGGCCAAGATTTTAATCATTACTATAAGGCATATCTGCACTAAAATATTAAATGAGAAAAATATATTATTTCTTGATCGGCATAGCGGCGATTGCAGTTGTGCTGGTATTTTTACTGTTTACCATAAGAACAGGTTTTTTTTATAATAACAAATTATCAACAAACGTTTCCGGGCGTACTGACCAAAAAATTGTATTGCCCTCATCGTTAGCAGAACAGCTTGGGCAGAATTTTATATTGGGTTTTGAAGGAACGAGCCTGGATGAAAATACAAAAAATATCCTAACTAAAATTAAGCCGGCAGGCATTGTTTTGTATTATCGTAATTATAAAAATCCCCAACAATTAAAAGATTTAATATCTCAATTGCAGGTTATTGCAAAAACCACCACTAACCGCCCTTATTTCATAATGATTGATGAAGAGCCGGGGGGAGCGATGCGGCTTGATCTTTTTGATAATGTGTTCGCTTTCGGAACACCGGACTGGGCTCATATTGAAATGGGTATAAAAGCTTTGCAAACAACCGGCATAAACGTAGATTTAGCCCCCGTGGCAGATTTTCCTTTTGATGGCAATTCTTTCATTAAATCCAGAGTAGCGGCACGCGACCCGGCGCTTTTGACGGAGTTTAACCAAAAATTTATTGCTATGCTTAAGCAACATCATGTGTCCGCAACATTAAAACATTTTCCCGGCATGGGAGTTTTTGTTGACGATCCCCACAGAAAATTGCCATATGCAAATCCTGACGCATCTATAATTGAGCAGTCTCTCGCGATTTTTAAAAGCGGGATTGATGGCGGCGCAGATTTTGTTATGACCGGCCACGGCGTATATGACGACATTGATCCAAAAAATCCGGCCACGCTTTCAAAAAAAATTGTAACAGACATGCTAAGAAAACAACTCGGATTTTCGGGCTTAATTATTACAGATGATCTCTCTGATATGCCTTTTATTATCGGTAAAAATATAAATTTAACTGAGGCTACAGCTAATTCTTTGGAGGCGGGCCACAATCTTGTGCTGTTCTCTCATAGACCGGAAGAAACAGAAATAATATTTGATAAATTGTTAAGCACGGTTGAAAAAGATAAAGTCCTGCAATCAATTATCTCGCAGAATTATATTAAAGTTGTTTCATTAAAAAATAGTACATTAAACTAAATTTTCCAATTTTATATACGGAAAGTCATTAATGAACCAAGTTCTAATATTGTAAGGTATTTTCTAAAGCACCTTCTAATTGAGGAGGTTTTTTAGTAGAATGATTAGAATATGGAAAATAAATTAGAACCCGTTTATCGTAGAATTATTAGTTCAGTAAAAGAAATAGAAACACCAGTTTTCGCTGTTTTTGATTTTGATAACACTTGTATTGTTAACGACATTGGCGAGGCCGCATTGGTCTATCTGGCAGTTGATAATTTGTTTAGAGATAAAAATCTTTTAAAAGGTAAATATAAAAATTATTCCAAAGCTGTTTTTGATCATTACTATAAGTTATTGGACGATGGAAAAGTTAAAGAAGCTTATGAGTTGTCAGTAAAAATTTTAAGCGGATTTGCTGTTGATGAAATTAATTCTCTCGTCGGCGAAGTTATAAAATTTGAAAGCGAAAACATATCTACAGCTGAAGTTTGGGGAAGGAAAATAGCCAAGGGGATAAAGCCCAAAGAACAGGTGATTGAGCTTGTCGATTTTTTAAAAAATAATGGAGTCGAGGTTTGGATTGTCAGTTCTTCATCTGAAATATTGGTGCGATCAGCAATGAAACATTTTAACATCAAAGCTGATATAATCGGCATTCGCAACACCGTTATCAAAGGCAAACTTACGTCCAAATTAGAAAAGCCGCTGCCAATAATTGAGGGTAAAGTAGATTGTATTAAAAAATTTATAAATTCCGATAAAAGACCCTTAATTGGAGCTGGGGACGGCATAAATGATCTGCCAATGCTGGAATATTGTGAAATAAAGGTAGTTGTTGGTCTAAATAATACTTTGGCTAAAATGGCCGAACAAAATCGTTGGTTTTTAATTTAAATCCGGTACGTGTATTTGTTCGTAATTTGCTATAACCCTGGCTCTCCGCCTGTGTAGGCAGGTAACATTATTCCTAACTACTGGCAGGCAGGAACTGTCCAGCGCATTTTCAAAAAACCGTTTTAACAACGGCTTTTTATTTAGCTATTATGTATCTGATAACAGTATAAATTTTATGACATGCCGATTAAGCACACTTTAGGCCACGCCTGATAAACACTATGGAAGACGTCCTCTTTTTTAGAACCGTCCGGATAATGAACTGTGTATGTAGTATCAGCAGTTATTCCTTTATGGGTTGCTGTTTGGCAGTTGATCGCGCCCAGCGGAAGATTTGGACTAATTATATATCGCGTTTCCGGCACAGGTTTTTCATTAGATAATACCGGCTTAGAAATTTCGGCTACGCGTCCGTCAGCCGTACCGTACAATTCAAATGTTACTTCATTATTTTTTGCTGCTCCCTGGAGTAAAAGATAATTGCCGGTATCATTTACAAAACGAAAATCCGGGTGAGGACCATAAATTGTCGCATCGAGGCCCGGACCATAATAAGGGATGACATATTCGTGGTTGACACGCTCGGTGATGGGCAGCCCCGCATTTAAAGCCATCCTAAAAAGAGTTGTTGCCAGTTGGCATAGCCCTCCGCCCAGTTCTTTTACGGTTTGGTCTCCCTTGATAACATATTCCTTCACAAAACCCGCTTCTTCGGTAACATCTCCGATGTTCCAAACAGTCGAGAATTCTTCGCCAGGAGCTATTAAAATTCCTGTCAGCTTTGAAACGCCGGCTTCAATATTATGCTGGCGGTCTAAACTGCCTCCCGTAAAATTAGTTTGCGCATGTCCGACCAGATCTTTAATTTTATATTGATCAATGGTTTTTTGAGTAACTTGCGGTTCCACTTTAATAGTTTCAATTGGAACGTCGATTGTATCATTTTCAGGGTTATATTGAATTTCAGAATTATTTACAATTGAAGCTGACGAAATACTGCCTAAAGCTGATGAAATATTGCCCGTGTTGTTGATAGATTGTTGTATGTGCGGAATAATTTTTTCGATCAGCTCTACGGTTTTATCAATATTTACTGCCTCTCCCGGTTTTCCGGGATAAATTTCAACAAGGCTGCCATTCCTCATTTCAAAGCGGCTATTCTGGGGCGGATCATCAATAAGCGGCGCGACAGAAGCAGAAAGGAATGCTTCCAGCTTTTTACTGTCAATTGTCATCTCGCTGTCTGACTTTAGCGTAAGCCAGGTGACAAGCGTTTTGCCGCTGACTTTCCATTTTTGATTCTGATAATAAAAGTTTACATTTGCCGTTTTGGCAAATTCTTTTGCTAAATCTAAAAATGGCTTGAGTTTTTCTTCGGTTGGATATGGAGTTTCAGGCTTCATATTAAAGACAATCGGCTGGACTTCAAAAGCGTTGAATTTTTGAGTAATTGCATCAACAATATTTTCTACATCTATATTATCTCCTAACTTCTCAGGAATAATTGCCACCTCATTGTCCTTGTTTAAAGAAAATTGGGCGGGTGCTCCTGCCGTAAGGAAATACTTTATCTCGCGGGAAAGCAGGGATTGGATTGCTTCTTTGTGCAGCGATACAGGAGAATTAAAATTCTTGCCTGGAATCAGAGCAAACAGCTCTTTAAATCTTTGTAAAATATCTCCTTTACGGCCCCAATCGTAAGCATCGGAGACAGCTCCTTGCAAATCCCCGATAGAAAAATATTCAACTAAAATATCGGAAGTAAAGCCGGTGGAGGATGCCGGAATGTTTATCTCTTTTTTACCGTCTTTTTTTTCAAATACTAAATTTAATCCATTCTTGAATAGGGCATCGGATTTTGTTTTGAATTCTTGCAAAACGTCTCCGTAATTCCTGCCGCCGACTGACTCCCCGGCAATCATGACGCCGGGATAATATGTATCGGAGTATTTAAACTCAAAAAACCCGACGAGCGCGGCGAGTACGGCAAGTGCGGCAAGAAAAATAATCGGAAAGAGAAAATATTTTATCTTAATCATTTTATCTTAATGAGTTTTTGAAAAATCATTTATATTATTTTACTCCTTATCAATAATTAAATCCATATAATAATATATAAATTTGTTTTTGATTGCGCCCATCCTGATTCTACATCATCCCCGTCTGCCCCCATCGGGCGCGCTTTTTTCTATCTGCCTTTTAGTTGAGACGGTTTTTTTGTTCACCCTGAGCAGCGCCGAAGGGTTTGCATTTTTATTATAAAAGAAGTAAGAATAGGTAATAATAAGTAATAATAATTTAATATGAATATATTTATGGACATTTTAATATATTACCTTTTAGCAATTTTGTTTATTCTTTTTGTTTCCGGAATCCGCGTAATAAAAGAATATGAAAGGGCAGTCATTTTCTTTTTGGGAAAACAGACAAGCGTCAGGGGGCCGGGCCTCATATATTTGGTCCCTGTTTTCGAACAAATGGTGAAGGTAAGTTTCAGGACAATAACAATGGGAATCCCTTCGCAGAAAATTATTACAAAAGACAATGTTTCCATTGATATTGCGGCCGTGGCATATTATCACATTGTCGATCCCAGAAAGTCGGTCATTGCCATAGAAGATGTTTTAAGCGCGGTAAACCAGATAAGCCAAACCACCGTAAGAAATGTCATCGGGCAGTTCATGCTTGACCAGCTTTTATCGCAAACCTCAGATATCAACAGCCAGATAAAAGACGTCATTGACAGCCATACCGAGCCCTGGGGAGTGCAGGTGACTGCGGTTGAAATCAAAGATATTACTTTGCCCGATAATATGCAAAGAGCCATGGCAAAAGAAGCGGAAGCTGAAAGAGAGAGGAGGGCGAAGATTGTTGCGGCACAGGGAGAATTCCAGGCTGCTGAAAAATTAGGGCAGGCGGCAGACCTTATTTCACAGCACCCGGTGGCCTTGCAGTTAAGGACCTTGCAGACAATGTCTGAAATAGCAACTGAAAAGAATTCCACTATTATTTTTCCGGCCCAATTTATGACAACGGTGAAAGAGGCAATGGAAATGTTGAAATCTGACAATCAAATCAAATAATTTTTTGAATGAAAAACCGCCTTTTGATCCAGGCGGTTTTTTTATGTAAAAAAAGGACCCCGTCTGTGAAAGCACGGGGCCATCAAACTATCCGTATAACTTACCTGTAATGATTCCGCATGTTTTCAAACGCGCGGAGCCAAGGTGAGTTTTCCAAACCCTTTAAATCTTCAGGCACATACTGCCATTGCCTCATCTGAACCGATCTTTCAAAGTGGGGCATGGCTAATGTATGCCGGCCGCACGGAGTAGTGACTCCCGTAATTCCAAGCGGCGAACCGTTTGGGTTGAAGGGATACCTTTCGGTTGCATTTCCGGTGTCGTCAACGAACCGCACGGGAGCGAGATTTTCCCTCACTACCCGTTTTAGCAATTCGCTGTCAGAGCAATAGAACCGCCCCTCGCCGTGAGCCACATGTACTCCGAGTCTGCATCCCTGCAAACCGCGGAGCATGATAGACCGGCTTAGTCCGACTTCCACCAGCGACCACCTCGCTTCAAACTTCTTTGAGGCATTGTAGGTGAAAACCGGATGGCCTTTTGCAGGCCTGCCGTCTTCGGGCAAGAATGGGAACCATCCAAGCTGCAGTCCCAGCTGGGCGCCGTTGCAGACCCAGTAAGAAAGCGTGTCATCTCTCTTTATGAATTCCCAGAAGATGCGGAAAAGTTTCTCGTTGTAGAGAATCTTCGCCGCCCAGCCGCGAGCTGATCCCAGAACGTCGCCGTCTGAGAAACCGCCGCACGCGGCCAGTACTGAGAACTCATTGAGATTTTTGACTGATCCCTTTTCCAGGTCTTTCATCGCCACGTCAACCGGCCGGAAGCCTGCCATCATGAACGAGGCCACCATCTCCGCATCGCTGTTCGTCCCGATTTCCCGGAGTATCGCAACTTTCGGCTGGTTTTTCGCCGGCTCCATCTTGAATCGGGCTTTTCCGTCCCAATTTTCCGGCATGACGTATGAAATCCCTTTTCGCGTTCTGGTATTTTGCTTTTCTAACAGCGCGCAATTGGGATTTATCTGCAGGCGCCTGAGCTGGTAGCTGGTTTCGCGCCATGTCTGGCGCAAGGCCGGCATGCTTTCTTGAAAAAATACCGGCTGGTCATTCGCAGATATCAGAACAACATCCTCTTTGATTGGTTTTCCAATATAATCGAATGGAACTCCGAACCGGGACAATACCCTTATTGTTTCCTCGACACTGTCCGGATCAACCTCGATTACCGCCCCGGCCTCTTCTGAGAACAGCGTCCTCAAAATATCCCGGGATTGCAATCCGATGATGCTGAGCCCGCAGTTGCCGGAGAATGCCATTTCCAGCAAAGTGACGATGAGCCCGCCGTCTGACCGGTCGTGGTAAGACAGAATCAGGTCATTCCGCACTAACTGCTGGATGGCGTAAAACGAACGCCTGAGAAGGTCAGCGGTGATGTCCGGGCAATCGTTGCCCCACTGGTTGTAGCACTGGCCAAGAATGGAACCTCCCATCCGGTCCAGGCCTTGTCCAAGATCAATCCGCCAGAGTTCGCTTCTGCCCGGACGCTTGATGTCGGGCGTAACAATCTTCCGCACGTCCGGCATCATGGCTCGCATGGTAATTACAACCTGCCTTGGAGAGGGAACTACCTCGCCGTCAAACTTGGTAATCATGGACGAGGAATCTTTGCCGCGGTCCGGCACGCCAAGCCTCACCATAAACTCTGACAAAGCCCGGCAAGCGTCAAACAACGCCGCGCCCTCGCCGGGATATTTTACTCCCCACATCCAGTTGACCGAAGACCTGATGTCTTCTGCCGAAGTGATCAGGGCCGGAGCCATATTCAGGAAAGCTTCGGCTACAGTCATTCTTGCTCCGGCTGCCGGGTCAAGCATCAGCTTCAAAGGCTGTTCTCCGATGGAAAACACCTGGCCCCGCCTGTCAAAGTGGCTCAGTGCCATAGCACTGCAGTCGGCCACCGGAAGGTTTGCCGGTCCGCAATGCTGTTGTTGGATGACCAATCCTTGGACACTACGATCTCCCTTAAGAGTGTAGTGCTCCTTGGAAGCCACTGCGAGATTTTTCAGCACCCGGTTAAGGGCGCTTTCAATGCCGACATTGTCAGGCAAGCGAAGCGGCCGGAAGTTCTGTATTACATGGACATCCGTGAACTTCTTCTGCGGCAGGCCTGCCATGACAGTCTTGAGGTCGAAGTCAATCGGCTTTGGGTTATCGCCTTTAATGTCGTTGTAAACCACAACCCTTCCGTCGCCGGTAGTTTTGCCCAGGATTTCCAACGGGCAATGTTCCCGCTCGCAAATCTTTCTGAACAGCTTCAGGCCGGAAGGATGTATGAGAATGCCGTATCTTTCCTGATATTCCGCTCCCCACCTGACGATGAACGGCAGGTACTTGTCTCCCAGCCGGATCCTGCCGGCATAGATGACTCCGCCAATCTTCTCGATGAGTTCTTTCAATACGTTGCCTACGCCGCCCGCTCCTTGGTCGTGGAACAGAAGAATCGGGTTCAGCCGGCCCATGGCAGTGCAGCCGCAGATAACCCGGTGATCTCTGATTGCCATTTCAGGATCGCCGCGCTGGACGCTTTTCAAGTCCCTCTTGGCTTTATTGTCGCCGGAAGACTGGCTGGCCGCCGCGCCTCCGCCAAAGCCGACATCGAAGGCAGGTCCGCCGATTTGAACAATCAGCATCCCTTTCTTCGGTTTCGCTTTACGGACATGTTCGCGGCGAACCAAACTTATTCCGCCCGACAACATTATGGGTTTGAACCACGCCCTCTTGGTACCATCGGGCATTAACATTTCAACTGCCCGGGAGCATCCAAGGATTACAGGCTCGCCCACAGGATTGTTGTAGTCGCAAGCTCCGTCTGAAGCAAACCGGATAATGTCTCTGGCGCAAGCCAGATTGGACGGATATTTCCCGCCGCGTCTTTCCCATGGCAAACGATAGCCGGGGAGATTCAAATTGCCCGTGAAGAATCCTGCCAAAGCCGCTCCAAACCAGAGGCCTCCTCTGCCGACTGCAAATCTGTCCCGCATCCTTCCTCCGGTGCCTGTTGCAGCTCCCGGATAAGGAGACACTCCTGACGGATGGTTGTGAGTTTCAACCGTAAGAGTTCCGTCGGCATGGACCGTGACAATCACATACTCTGACGAAGTCCAGGGTTTTCTTGGGAGAGCCATCTTGACCGGGAATCCGCGGATGACGCTTGAGTCATCGTGGAAAGCTGTCAGGCTATTGCCGGGGTGCTTAAAGTAAGGCTTCCTGATGAGGTCGAATAAAGTTTCCTTCTGCACGGCCCCGTCAATCGTCCACTCCCCGTTGAATACCCTGTGCCGGCAATGGTCGGAATTTGCCTGGCCGAGGTCGAACATTTCGGCGTCCGTAGGATTGCGTTTCATTTTCTCCACAATCATACGGTGGTAAATTCCGATGTCTTGTTCATCAAATCCAAGCCCGAGTTCTGCGTTGATTTCCCGCAAGGCATCAGGGCCTTTTTCCAGGACCGGCACAATCTTAACCTTCGGGATTTCAACCTTCCTGCCGAAAGTGCTGAAATCTTGGGTATAAACCTGCTCGGTCATCTCGTCGAAAACCGAAGCGGCAAATGCCTGTTTGTCCACGCCCTTGGGTATGGCATAACGGCGGAACATTTCAAAACGTTCCGCCTCGATTCCGCATCCTTCAAGGATTTCGATTGCGCTGGAAGACCAAGGCGACATCATTGACATTCTTGGCCCGACCTGCACAACCGAGCCGAGCAGAGTCGGCCTTTCGGTAACTTTTCCGTCCGGGATGATTTGCGCCAGCTCGCCAAGTATCTTTTTGGCGCGGGCATCAAAGGGTTTATGATGTTCGATCACAAAACAAAGCTCCTGGGCCGAGGCCACCATCAAGTATAATCTCGTCAACATTTTTCCCTCTCTTTCTTCGGGTTGTTGTTTCGGGTTGTTTGTTGTCTTTCTTGTCAAAGGACACCAACATAACCCTAGTTTAATTTATTATTTTTGTCAAAAAAATAGATCCGCGCTGATAATTGAGGCAATTTCTTTGTTTATGATATAATGAAATAATATAATTAAAAAATAATTAAAAATATGCCTTTACTGCAACAAATATATTGCAAAGAAAATAATACTTGTTTTTCAATTCCTCTGGAGAAACGGAAGGTAATTAAAAAAACGCTTCCAACCATTATATTTTTCTTATTTTTATATTTTTCTTTCGGCCTGGGTTTTATCGGCGCATTCTTGCTGCCTGTGCTTATTATATTATTCCTTAAAAATATAGCCGCTGCAGTCGCTTCTTTAGTCGCTTTATTTTTGGTTGGATTAGTTCCTTTTATATTAATTTATATATTAGAGTGTTATTATTATCGTTATTATTTCTACGATTTACGGGAGGATGAGGTCGTGATTAAAAAAGGAGTAATAAGCAAAGCAGAAATTACTTTGCCTTATTCAAAAATACAGAATGTGTTTATTGACCAGGATGTGCTAGACAGAATATTCGGATTATATGATGTCCACTTAGAAACCGCCGGCTTCGGTTCTGGGATGGCCGCTCATATTGATGGCGTGAACCAGGCTAATAGCGAAAAACTCCGTGACTTCATTATGGAAAAAGTCAAAATGCAATCTGGCGACAGGGGAGTTTAGCATTTGTAAACATATTTGACAGTGATTTTATAATTTTGGTAATATGAGTGAATCACCTTGAGTTATGAAATGTCTTCCGAACGATTTAATTTTGGTTTTCGGGCGAGACGAAGCAAAAATTTTGAGGCATACTTGCGAGAGCAAAGTCTGCCGAAGAATTTTTGCAAAGTCGCAGCCAAAACTAAAATATAAAGAGTTGAAGGTCATTTCATAATTTAAGGTAAAGACCAATAAAATAATATAATAAAAATTGGTTTCATTTTTTTATTCTGAAATAAAAAAATGAAAATCAAATTTAAAAAATGCAAAGAATTTTTAAAAAATTATCTTTGATAACAGCCGCAGTTTTAGTGATGAGCGGTTTTTTTATGGCTGCGCCGGCTTTCGCGGCGGTGGCAGTTGTAAATGTTTCGCCTGATACAGCATCAGTCCAGCATGGCAATTTAAAAACATTTACCGCAACTACAATCGACGGCTCAGGCAATCCTGTCAGTGAATCATATATTTGGTCAGTAAATAATGGAACCGGGACAGCTACCATAGACAGCTCAACCGGTGTTTTGACCGGCGGCAATGTGGGAGACGTGACCGTAACAGCTACCGGAGTAACAAGCGGAGCATCCGGCACTTCCGGAACTATTGCTATAGTGCAGCGCCCGATTACAGTTACAGCACTGAAGGTTACAAAAGTTTATGACGGCGGTACATCTTCAGCCGGAACACCTACAATTACAATCGGCAATTTGTCAGCAGGGGATACGGCGGTATGGACAGAATCTTTTGACAATAAAAATGTCGGCACGGGCAAAACCTTGACCCCGGCAGGAACAGTAAATGACGGCAATGGCGGAAATAATTATGCGGTAACTTTCGCCGATAATACAAATGGCGTTATTGCAGCACGGCTAATCACGGTGACAGCCGTAACTAATTCTAAAATATATGACGGCACTATAAGCGCTTTAGCACTTCCGACGATTACAGCAGGTTTCCTGGTTGGCGGAGACACAGCAATATGGTCTGAAACATATAATAATAAAAACGTAGGAACGGGCAAAACCCTTATTCCTGCAGGAACAGTAAGTGATGACAACAGCGGAAATAATTATGCAGTGAATTTTGTTAACGATACAACTGGCGTTATTACCAGAAAAAATCTGACTGTTATAGGAATAACCGTTGACAATAAAGTTTACGACAGCACAAAAACCGCGACGCTTTCCGGAACAGCAGCTCTTTCTGGAATTATTGCGCCCGATGTTGTGACTCTTGGAGGTTCTCCTGTTTTAAATTTTTCGAATAAAAATGTTGCGAACGGCAAAACAGTCACAATTACAGGCTATACAATCGGCGGAGCCGACTCCGGAAATTATGCTCTTTTGCAGCCAAACGGACTGACCGCCAATATTACTCCGCTTGCCATAATCGGAAGCATTACAGCTGACAGTAAAACTTATGACGGCAATAACTTTGCCACCATAGCCACACGTTTTCTTTCTGGGGTAATCGGAACAGATGACGTTTCTTATACCGGAGGCGTAGCAACCTTTGATGACAGAAATGTGGGCAATGGCAAAACAGTTTCTGCAACAGGTTTGATTTTATCAGGAAACGACGCAGGCAATTATACGGTTAATGCCGCAGCTTCAACAACTGCAGATATTACAGCTTTGCACATCACAGTAACCGCCGTGGCTGATACAAAAGATTATGACGGCACAGCAACTTCATCAGAAGAGCCCAAAATAGCACCAAGCTTGGTTGGAGGCGATACTTCAAATTTCACACAAACTTTTGACACGCCGGATGTCGGCACGGGCAAAACCTTGACCCCATCCGGTACAGCAAATGACGGCAACAGCGGCGCCAACTATAGTGTGACTTTTGTGCCCGATATTACGGGAGTTATTAATGCAACCCCTATTACCGTAACTGCTGACCAAAAATCCAAAACTTACGGCAACCCGGATCCTATTTTAACTTATGCAATCACCAGCGGAGCGTTAATCGGCTCAGATACATTTTCCGGCTCTCTGACCAGAACCTTGGGAGAAGATGTCGGCATTTATTCAATAAATCAGGGCAGTCTGGCTTTAAGCGGCAATTATGATTTAACCTATATTTCAAACACTTTTTCCATCAGCCCGAAAGCCACACTCACTATTACAGCAGATGATAAATCAATAACTTATGGCGATCCTGATCCTTCGCCCACGTTTGTTTACGCAGGTTTTAAAAACGGTGATAATCCAAGCGCGGTTGATACTCCTCCGACATGTTCTGTATCCGGCCCGCATTCAGATGCCGGCTCTTACGCCGTTATATGCTCGGGTGGTTCAGACAATAATTACGACTTCAGTTATACTTCCGGCACATTAACTGTTAATGCTAAAGACATCAGCATAACTGCCAATGCCCAAGCTAAAATCTACGGCCAATCTGATCCGGTTTTAACTTATAACCACGATCCTTTGGTGGGTAGCGATGCGCTTTCCGGCGCACTGACCAGAGATGTTGGAGAAGATGTTGGCATCTATTCAATAAATCAGGGCACGTTAACAGCCGGCACAAATTATAATGTCTCATTTACAAGTTCGACTCTGACCATCAATCAGAAACCAATTACGGTCACGGTTGATCCTGGCCAGACTAAAGTTTATGGCGATGATGATCCAGCTTCTTATATATATACTTCAGACCCGTTAATTGGGGGAGACAGCTTTACCGGAGCCTTGGCAAGATTAGCAGGTGAGGATGTCGGAGCATACGCAATCAATCAGGGCACGTTAACAGCCGGCGCTAACTATGCTGTAACTTTTGTCGCAGACAACTTTACTATTACCGCCCGGCCAATTACAGTTACAGGTGTTACAGCCAGCGATAAAATATATGATGCAACCACAGCGGCTACGCTTAATACCGGCGGAGCAACTTTGGTTGGCGTTATCGCTCCGGACGATGTTACTCTTGATGCTTCCATTGCAACAGCCGCTTTTGCCGATAAGAATGTCGGAGCAGAGAAGCCAGTGACAGTTTCAGGATTAGCTCTTGGCGGCGCAGACGCAGGCAATTATACTCTTACTCAGCCGGCAGCGAGCGCCAATATCACGCCAGCCACTTTAACTGTCTCAGCTGCCGGAGTAAATAAACCTTACGATGCTTTAACCACTGCCACGGTAACATTGTCAGACGACAGAATCGCCGGTGATACATTAATCACTGGCTACACCAGCGCTGCTTTCATCGACAAAAATGTCGGCACAGGCAAATCAGTCAGCGTAACTGGAATCACAGTTACAGGCGCTGACGCAGGCAATTATACTTTTAACAATTCAGCTTCAACAAACGCCGATATCACGCCAGCCACATTAACAGTTACCGGTATTACAGCCAGCGATAAAACATATGATGCAACCACAGCGGCTACGCTTAATACCGGCGGAGCAACTCTGGTTGGCGTTATCGCTCCAGACGATGTTACTCTTGATGCTTCCGATGCATCCGGCACATTTGCCAACAAGAATGTTGGAGCAGAAAAGCCAGTGACAGTTTCAGGATTAGCTCTTGGCGGCGCAGACGCAGGCAATTATACTCTTACTCAGCCGGCAGCGAGCGCCAATAT
>CAIMWV010000007.1 GCA_903845295.1 Candidatus Staskawiczbacteria bacterium | reverse complement strand
TTCATATTTTAAAGTAATTTTCAGCGCTTTTATCTTTCCTTTCATTCCATTTTTTATTTCACCGATAAAACCTTCTTTGGATAACAAATTGACTATTTCTTTTTTTATTTTTGAAGAAGGAATCAAAACCTCTGTTTTTCCAACAGCTTGCGCATTTCTTATTTGATTTAACATATCTGTAATTGGGTCTGTCATGTTTTTTATTTTACCAAGATGATTTTTTAATTCCCGGAATTTCTCCTTTGTTTGCTAATTCCCTGAAACATATTCGGCAAAGGCCGAATGCCCTCATAAAACCGTGCCTTCTTCCGCATCTAAAACAGCGTCTGATCTTCCTGCTGGGAAACTTCGGTTTCTTTTTTGCTTTTGCTTCTTGTGATACTTTTGCCACGGTCTTGTGAGCGAAGCGAACAAGATTGCTTCGAAAATTAGGCTGTGATATATCGAATACATTTTGGCCTAATTTTCGCTGAACACCTTATTCGCCGCTTTTATTTGCTTTCCTTTATAGGAAATCCTAATAATTTATATAATTCCAGTCCTTCTTCTTTGCTTTTTGCATTTGTTACAATCGTTGCCTCCAGCCCGAAAATTGTTTTTTCTTTTTCCGTAAAAATCTCCGGGAAAAAAATATGCTCTCTAAATCCCAATGATAAATTTCCATTTCTATCGATTGACTTTGAATCAATGCCTTTAAAATCCCTGGATCTCGGCAATGAAAGATAAATTAATCTTTCCAAAAAATCCCACATTCTGCCTTTTCTTAAAGTAACAACCGCTGCAATTTCCAATCCTTCCCTTAATTTAAATCCGGCAATTGATTTTTTTGACTTTACCAGGTTTGTTTTTTGTCCGGCAATCAAAGATAAGTCCTGTGTTATAAGTTTTTGTATCTTCTCTCTTTCTGAAGCAGACTTTCCGGCAACTTCTTTTCCAAAAGAGCTGTTTAAAACCACCTTCCTTATTGAAGGAACTGCCATCCTGTTTTTATATCCCAATCTTTTCATCATCTCCGGCACAACTTCTTTATTGTATTTTTCTTTTAAGCTTTGCATATTAAATTTTTTGCTTGCACTTTTTACAAATTCTATATTTTTCTTTGTTTTCAATTAAATATCCTACCCTTGTGGCTTTTCCGCACTTAGGACAAATTATTTTTACATTAGAAATGTCCAAGGCTGCCGGAATTTCAACAATCTGCCCCTTTTCCCCGTCTCTCTTAGGCCTTACGTGTTTTTTCTTTAAATTAATCCCTTCAACCAAAATCTTAAGCTCTTTCGGCATGGCTTTTATTATTTTTCCCGTCCTGCCTTTGTCTTTGCCTGATATTATTAATATATTATCTCCTTTTTTTACTTTCATGGTTTTCTTGCACCCTTCTTATAAAAATTATATAAATGGCTGTTTAAAATATTTTAGAGAAGTTCTGATGCCATCGTTGCTATTGTGGTAAAACCTTTATCCTTTAATTCTTTGGCCGCAGGCCCCAAAATTCTGCTTCCCTTCGGCTCCTTGCCATCGCCCAAAATTACAGCCGCATTATCATCAAATCTTATATAAGAACCGTCTGCCCGCTTGAACTCTTTTCTTTGTCTTATCAGTACGGCTTTTACTTTTTCGTGTTTTTTAACAATTTTTCTCGGTTCTGCCTTTTTTACAACGGCAACAAAAATTTCTCCTAATTGGGCATATCTTTTTCTCGTTCCGCCGGGTATATTAATAACCTGGATAATTTTAGCTCCGGTATTGTCCGCGACTTTTATCATTGATCTTGGCTGTATCATAACTAATTCTTAATTTTTAATTTGAAATTTTTAATCAATTTGATTTCAAATTTTAAATTTCAAATTTTAAATTTTCTTGATTACTGTCCAATTTTTGTCTTTTGAAATCGGCTTTGTTTCCTCTATTATAACCTTATCTCCCATATGATATTCCTGATTTTGGTCATGGGCTTTATATCTTTTGTGGACTTTATATCTTCTCTTGTATTTCGGATGCTCTTTTATCCTTTCAACTTCAACCACAACAGTCTTCTGCATTTTGTCTGAAACCACAATTCCTTGTAATGTTTTCTTTGGCATTTTATTTTGTTTCTTTTAATATGGTTAATATTCTGGCCATCTCTTTCTTCGAATTATTAATCTCTTTCACGTTTTTCAATTTTCCGGATGAAAATTTAAACCTGAGATCGCTCAATTTTTTCCTGAATTCCTGGACCATTTTTTCCAGCTCTTTTTTATCTCTTTTGCGAAGCTCTTGTGCTTTCATAAAATTTATAAACGAGCTGAGCACCCCGCCCTCTAAGCTCTATGTTCGTGTTCCTGCAAAACACCTACAGCATAGAGGGCGGGGTAAGTCTCGCTTACGCTCACTTAAATGTTATCTTTTTTAACAAATTTTGTCTTAATTGGCAACTTTTTACCCGCTCCTTCCAGCACTTCCCTAGATAAATCTTCTTTTAAACCGTCTAATTCGAAAATTATTCTGCCCGGCCTTATCGGATAAACATAGTGGTCAACTCCGCCCTTTCCTCCCCCCATTCCGACTTCAGCTCCTTTAAAGGTGACCGGTTTGTCCGGAAAAACTCTTATCCAAAGCTTTCCTCCTTTTTTTAAATATCTTATTATATAGCGCCTGGCTGCCTCCAACTGCCTTGCTGTTATCCATTTTGTATCCAAAGCCTTCAACCCGAAACTGCCAAAATTAACCTCAGTTGCTCTGTTTTCAACTCCCTTCGAAACGCCTTTGTGCCACTTTCTGTGTTTAACTTTTTTTGGCATTAATATTCCCATAACGATTTTATTTAATTTCTAATTTCAGATTAATCAAATTTATCTCCTTTATATATCCAAACCTTTATTCCTATTTTTCCGTAAGTGCATTGAGCCTCATCTTGCGCATAATCGATGTCAGCTCTTATTGTATTTCTTGGCATTCTGCCTTGTCCCAGCCATTCACGCCTGGCAATTTCAATTCCGTTCAGACGGCCTGATACCTCCATTCTTATTCCTTTTGCTTCCCTGTTTGTCATAACTCTCTCAATTGATTTTTTCATAACTTGCCTGAAAGGCATACGTTTTTCAATCTGCTGAGCCGCCATCTGAGCTACTAATGCGGCTGAAATCCACGGATTTTTCACTTCTCTAATTTCTATTTTAATTTCTCGGGTTACCTTTGAGGCCGTTTTGTTCTTTGTTTTCTTTTGTATTTTGTTTTCTATTTCTTTTTTTAAAGCATCCACTCCCCCTCCGCCCCTGCCGATAATCAAACCGGGCCTCGCTGTTTCAATAATTATGTTAAGCTTATTCGATGAGTGTTCTATTTGTATATTGGCTATTGATGCTTCTGCCAACTTTTTTCTTAAAAATTCCTTAGTTAAATAATCTTCCTCCAAATACTGGGGCATTTTTCTGCCATAAAAACCGCGGACATTCCAATCCTCTGTTCCCTTTATTCTAAATGATTTTGGATGAACTTTGTGAGCCATAGCTTTTACTTTATAAAAAGATAGAATTTAAAATTATTTTTCAACTTTTGCCTTTTTAGCCGCAGTTTTGCGTTTTAATTTTGGTGACTCTTCGGATTTTTTGACCTTTTTTATTGTTTTTACTTCTGCTTTTTTGATATTTCCAACTTTTGCCTCTTTAACCGCTTCTTTGACGGTCGGGTTTTTCTCTGATATTACTAATACAACATGAGAAGACCTTTTTATGATAGGATATGCCCTTCCACGGGACATCGGGTGCCACCTTTTTAATTTCGGCCCTTCATCAACAGTAATTTTGGAAATGAATAAGTTTGATTCATCTAGGTGGAACTCGTGTTTTGCAGAAGCTACAGCTGAATTTAAAAGTTTCAGTACGGACCTGGCCGACTTATTCACGGTAAACAAAAGTATGGATTGTGCCTCCGGCACTTTCTTTCCCCGGACCAAATCAACCACTTGCCTGACTTTCCTTGGCGCTGTCCTTAAATTGCTTAATTTTGCTTTTATTTCCATGTTAATTTATTATGTTTCCTATACTTTACTTTTTGGCTGCCGGCGCTTTAATTTCTGCTGCAACTTTTACCGCCTCTTTTTGTTCAGCTCCTGCTTCTATTTCTCTCTGCATCCTGCCTCCATGCCTTACGAATTTTGTTGTCGGTGCGAATTCTCCCAGCTTGTGGCCCACCATATCTTCTGAAACATAAACTGCCACGAATTCTTTCCCATTATGCACGCCAAATGTGTGGCCTAACATTTCAGGAGAGATTGTAGAGTGCCTTGCCCAGGTTTTAATAATCTTTTTTTCGTCTTTCCTCAGATTTAAAACCTTTTTAAGCAGCCTTTCGTCAATATATGGACCCTTTTTTAAACTTCTTGACATGATGATTATGAGCGAAGCGAATAATATCGTCACCCAGCACTTATTTATTTTCAAATTTTAAAAATAAATAAGTGCTGGGTGAGCTCGCATACAGCTCGCTTATTTCTTACGTCTTTGTATGATTAATTTAGTTGACCATTTTTTCCTATTTCTTGTTTTAACTCCCAAAGCATGCTTTCCCCATGGAGTTTTCGGATATTTCAAACCAATCGGCTGCCTTCCTTCACCTCCGCCGTGCGGATGATCTACGGGGTTCATGGCTGAACCTCTGACATGGGGCCTTCTGCCTTTTAGTCTTGATTTCCCGGCTTTGCCTATTCTATAGAACCTGTTTTCCGGATTTGAAACCATGCCGATTGATGCAAAACACTCACCCTTGAATCTTCTTATTTCACTTGATGGCATTTTTAAATTTGTATAATCTTCATCATGGGCCAGCACCTGGGCTGAAGACCCGGCAGACCTTACAATTTTCCCTCCTTTTCCCGCCTCCAGCTCAACATTGTAAACCGCGGTTCCGACCGGTATATTTTTCAATTTTGTCCTGTTTCCCGGAGTTAACGGAGCTGACGCTGAAAAAATAATTTCTTGGCCTACTTTTAAATCCTGCGGGGCTATAATATATTGTTTTTCTTTTACTTGCCCTGAGCCTGTCGAAGGGTATTCTATTAAAGCGATAAAAGCTGTCCTGTTGGGGTCGTATTCCAAGGCAATAACTTTTGCCGGAGAATCCATTTTTGTCTGTGAAAACTCAATGACTCTGTATAATTTTTTAACTCCTCCTCCCTTGTGCCTTGTTGTTATTCTTCCTGTGGAATTTGACCTGCCGACGTTTCTTTTTACGTATTTCAAAAGACTCTTCTCCGGCCCTTTCTTTGTAAGCTGGGAGAAATCTATTCCCGTCATTCCCCTTCTTGATGGCGTTGTTGGTTTATATGTTTTCATTTTGATTAAAGTATTTCGATCTTTTGGCCTTCTTTAATTTTAACAACTGCTTTTTTACAGCCTTCTATATATTTTTTATTTGAAGGGTGCGAGCAGTTTATCATTATTTACTATATTTATAATATCTCTATCTTTTGGCCTTCTTTAATTTTAACAACTGCTTTTTTATAAGCTTTCCTGAAACCCTCTGTTCTGCCTAATCTCCTCTTTTTTGACGGGATTTTTATTACATTTACTGATAAAACATCTACTCCATAAATTCCCTCTATCGCATTTTTTATTTCTTGTTTGTTATAGCTAGGTAAAACTTCAAATGTATATTGGTCTTTTTCAGCTAAATAAGTGGCTTTTTCAGATATATGGGGCTGCTTTATGGCTTCATATGAAAACTTTGCATTTTTTACTTTGCCCGGCGAAGCTTTTATGGAGGCGGGCTCTATTTTTTCTTTTGGCGGTTCCTTTTTTTCAGCAGAAATCTTTGCCGGTTTTTTATCGGTTTTTTTCGACTTCTCTGCTCCTTTTTTATTTTTTAAAAAATCTAACAGTGCCATATTATTTATTAAATGTATTCTCTATTGTTTTAATGCTTTCTTTCGTCAACAACAAGTATTTATGGTTCAATAATTGCAAAACGTTCAAATTTCTTGCATCTTCAACCGATGTTTTCTTGATATTCCTGGATGCCAAAAATATTTTTTTATCGTAATTCGGCAATGCAATCAAGGTTGCCTGGCTGTAACACGGCAATTTCGCAAGGGACTTGGCCATTTCTTTTGTCTTTCCTTTTTCTAATTCAATTTTATCTAAAACCACTAATTGTTTATTCTTTGCCTTTTGGGATAAAACCATAAACAATGCTTTCCTTCTCATTTTTTTAGGAATATCTTTTTCAAAAACCCTTTCAACCCTTGGTCCATGGGTGACTCCTCCGCCTTTCCATAATGGAGAACGGATTGATCCATGCCTTGCTCTTCCTGTTCCTTTCTGCCTCCATGGTTTTTTTCCGCCGCCTGAAACTTCCCCCCTGTTCTTTGTATGAGCTGAAATCTGGCGATTATTGGCTGATAAAGAAACTGCAATTTGGTGTACCAAATCAGTATTGAGCTTAACTTCAAAAATACCTTTTGGTAAGGTTGCATCTCCGACTACCTTTCCTTCCTGATTGTAAACATCTATTTTCACCCCCACACCATAACGAGTTTATTATTCAAAGATTTTTTATCTTTAAAATTATTGTCTCGTTTGTATTTAATTACTATTCTTATTATTTTTACCGCCCCACACACTTTGGAAAAAATCGAAACTCGTTTGGTGTAGGGGTAAATCTTATCCTTTTACCTCCAGCAATGTCCTCGTTGTTCCGGGAACAGCGCCTTTAATTACTAATAAATTGTTTTCTTTATCAACTTTCATTATTTTCAGATTTTTGACCGTAACATTTTCAAATCCCATGCGGCCCGGCATTTTTCTCCCTTTTCTGACGTGCTGGGGAAATCTTGTGCCAGTTGAACCTATTGTTCTTTGCTCGTGCTTCACGCCGTGAGTTGCATTTCTTCCGTGGAAACCATGCCTCTTAACTCCGCCCTGGAATCCTTTTCCTTTTGATTTTCCGGATACCTTGATAATCTGCCCTTCCTGGAAGATGGAAGCATTTATTTCATCCCCGACATTTAATTTAGAATCCTCCTCCAAAGATGCTGCTTTGGTTCTGTACTCCTTTATAAAACGATATTCCTTCCCTTTCATAGACTTGCCTATTTTGCTTTTCTTCTCTATCTTTTCAAAGCCGACTTGCAGGGCTTCATATCCGTCTTTCTCTTTGTTTTTTTTCTGCAAAATATAGCAAGGCCCGACCGAAATCAAAGTGACCGGCGTCAGTTTGCCGTTTTTATCAAACATCTGGGACATTCCTAATTTATGGCCAAGTATATATTTCATCTTTAGTCTTACTTAACTAAAAATGGGCTACTGCCCATTTTGAATTCGGCAATGTTGTTATTCCAGAATACTATTCATATCCTGAAAAAGTTAACTATCGCGTAATTAACTGTTTTATTGTGATTGATTATCCTACTAAATTTTTATCGTAATGTCAACGCCTGACGGCAAATTCAAATCTCTTAATGATTCTATAATTTCTTGATTTGGATTTAAAATATCTATGATTCTTTTATGCACTCTCATTTCAAACTGCTCTCTGGCATTTTTATGTATAAAGCTTGATCTGTTTACAGTGTATTTCAGAATTTCCGTCGGCAGAGGCACAGGACCTAAAACTTCAGCTCCATATCTGTTTGCGATATCGATTATTTGCCGCGCCGAGTTGTCAATTATTTTATGGTCATACGCCCTGAGCTTTATGCGAAGCTTGAGGCCAACCTGAGGTTCTGCTTTTTCAATCTTTTCCGGCTTTTTTACCGTCCTTTTCTTCGCAACGGTTGTTGTTTTTTTGGTAGCAGGCATTGTTACTTAATTATCTTTGTTACTACTCCGGCTCCGACTGTTTTACCGCCCTCTCTGATGGCAAATTTGCCTTTTTCTTCCAAAGCAACGGGGACAATTAATTTAACCTTCAAATTAGCTGTATCGCCGGGCATTACCATTTCCGTGCCTTCCGGCAGGGTTACGTCGCCTGTAATATCGGATGTCCTAATATAAAGCTGGGGCTTGTATCCTGTAAAAAACGGCGTATGCCTTCCTCCCTCGTCTTTTGACAAAACATAGACTTCAGCATCAAATTCAGTATGAGGAGTAATAGAACCCGGTTTGCAGATCACCTGGCCCCTTTCAATATCCTCTTTCTTCAGGCCTCTTAACAGAATTCCGACGTTATCGCCGGCTCTTCCTTCATCCAAGCTTTTCTGGAACATTTCAACTGAGACAACAACTGTTTTTTGGGTCGGTTTAATGCCGATAATTTCAACTTCATCGTTTGGATGGACAACTCCTCTTTCAATTCTTCCTGTTGCCACTGTTCCCCTCCCCTCAATTGAAAATACGTCTTCAACAGCCATAGCAAATGGCTTGTCTAATTCTCTCTTTGGTTCTGGAATATAATTATCGCATGCATCCAATAATTCAATGATCGGCTTGACTGCGGCGTCTTCAACTGAAGCTGCTTCCAATGCTTTTGTGGCAGAGCCCCTGATTACAGGGGTCTCGTCTCCGGGATAACCGTTTTTCTTTAATAATCCGCGGACTTCTGATTCAACTAAGTCCAAAATTTCAGGGTCATCAACCATATCGCATTTATTCATAAATACAACCAATGATGGCAAACCCACCTGTCTTGCCAGAAGAATATGTTCTTTTGTCTGAGGCATTGGTCCGTCAGGTGCAGAAACCAAAAGTATGGCGCCGTCCATTTGAGCGGCTCCCGTAATCATGTTCTTGATATAGTCAGCATGGCCGGGGCAGTCAATTAAAGCATAATGCCTTTTTGCCGTCTCAAATTCCAAATGGGTAATAGAAATCGTCACGCCTCTTGCCTTTTCTTCAGGAGATGCGTCGATCTGATCAACGTTCTTGTCAGAAGACCTGAAACCGCGTAATTTTGAAACTTTCATAATCGCGGCTGACAATGTGGTTTTTCCATGGTCAACGTGGCCGATGGTACCAATGTTTACGTGAGGCTTAGACCTCTCAAATTTTTCTGTTGCCATTTTTTTTATTAAATGCCAAATACCAACAATCAAAATCCAAAAAATTGGAGATCGAAAACTGGAAATTGGAAATTTATAATGTATTTACTATACTATTCTATTATTTTATAATAGTCAATATCATTTTACATCTATTTGCGCTTACCGTCAACGATTTCCTGTGCAATGTTTCCCGGGACCGGCTCATACCTGTCAAATTCCATCGTGAACGACGCCCTGCCCTCGGTCAAAGAACGGATAGATGTGGCATATCCGAACGTTTCCGACAGCGGGACTGACGCGTCTATAACTTTCATTCCGACTCTTTCTGAAGTTTCTTCAATTTTTCCTCTTCTTGCGCTCAAATCAGAAATAACCTGCCCGAAGAAATCTTCCGGAGTGATAACTTCCATTTTCATAACCGGCTCCAAGATAACCGGCTTTGCTTTTTTAGCTGCAGCTTGGAAAGCCATAGAGCCCGCAATTTTAAAGGCAAATTCAGACGAGTCAACTTCGTGGAAGCTTCCGTCATATAATATGACTTCAACATCAACCATCGGATATCCGGCAACAACTCCCTTGTCCATTGCCTCTACAACTCCTTTTTCAACCGGTTTAATAAATTCTTTTGGAATTGACCCTCCTTTAATTTCATCGACAAATTCAAATCCGGAGCTCCTTTCTTTTGGTTTCACCCTCAATAATACGTGTCCATATTGTCCTTTTCCTCCGGACTGCCTGACATATTTTTCTTCGCCTTCAGCTTCTTGTGTAATTGTTTCTTTGTAGGCTACCTGGGGCCTGCCATAATTTGCTTCAACATGGAATTCTCTTTTTAATCTGTCAGCAATAATGTCCAAATGCAATTCCCCCATTCCAGAAATGATGGTTTCTCCGGTTTCAATGTCTTCTTTAATCCTGAAAGTCGGATCTTCTTCGGTAAGTTTTCTGATAGACATAATAAGTTTTTCCTGGTCAGCCTTTGTTTTCGGCTCAACCCTGATCCCGATGACCGGCTCCGGAAATACAATTTTTTCTAAAATAACGGGATGGTCTTTGTCGCACAATGTATTTCCCGTGCTGGTGGCTTTCAATCCAACCGTTGCTCCAATTTCCCCGGCAGCCAAGCTGTCTAATTCTTGCCTTTCGTCAGCGTGCATTCTTAAAATCCTGGAAATTCTCTCCTGTTCTCCATTATTTGCATTTAAAACATACGAACCTTTTTTCAAAACTCCGGAATAAATCCTGAAATAAGTTAAAGTTCCGACAAACGGGTCTGTGGCAATTTTAAAAACTAATGCGGCAAACGGCTCGTCGTCTGATGCTTTTTTTTCAATTACAGCTCCTGTTTCAGGATCAATTCCTTTTTGTGGAGCTACATCTAAAGGAGATGGAAAATAATCAACAACAGCATCTAAAATTGTCTGAACTCCCTTGTTTTTCAAAGCAGAGCCGCAAAAAACAGGGACTAATTTATAATTTAAAACTGATTTTCTCAAAACATTTTTAAGTTCTCCGACTGAGATTTCTTTTCCTTCCAAAAACTTTTCCGTCAGAGCGTTGTCTTCGCCGGCAATTTTTTCAATCATTTTTTTATGCCAGGCTTCAGCTTCCGCTTTCCATTCTTCCGGGATATCTTTTTCAATAATTTGGATTCCTTTGTCTCCTTCAAAATAAAGTGCCTTCATTTTTATTAAATCAATGACCCCGACTAATTTTTCCTCCAATCCCATCGGAATGCTTACTGCAACTGCATTTGGGGTCAATTTATTCAAAATTGACTGGAAGCTTTTTTCAAAAGAAGCTCCCATTCTGTCCAATTTATTCACGAAGCAAACTCTCGGCACATTATATTTGTCCGCCTGCCTCCATACTGTTTCCGATTGCGGTTCAACCCCGGCAACTCCGTCAAAAACAACAACTGCTCCATCCAACACCCTGAGAGACCTCTGGACTTCGGCTGTAAAATCAATGTGGCCCGGAGTATCTATAAGGTTTATCTGATGATCCCGCCAAAACATTGTTGTAGCGGCAGCTGTGATGGTAATCCCGCGCTCCCTCTCCTGCACCATCCAATCCATAACAGTGTCTCCTTCGTGTACCTCGCCGATTTTATGCGAAACTCCGGTATAAAAAAGCAAACGCTCGGAAAAAGTTGTCTTTCCCGCATCAATGTGGGCGATTATCCCGATATTCCTGAGGGTTTCTAATGGATGCTGCCTTGGCATACTTTTTTAAATTTAAAACATGAAACAACAGTTTCATGTTTTAAAACTTTTATATTACCTCGCGAAGTGAGCAAAAGCTTTGTTGGCTTCTGCCATTCTATGCGTGTCTGCTTTCTTTTTTATCGCGCTTCCCTGGTTGTTTACGCAGTCAATCAATTCCTGGGCTAATTTTTCTGCCATGGGTTTGCCTTTTTTGGCTCTTGCCGCATCTAAAATCCATTTTGTCGCTAGGGCCAATTTCCTTTCTCCCCTTACTTCCATAGGAACCTGATAAGTTGCTCCGCCAATTCTTTTTGGCTTCACCTCTAAAAGCGGCGAAGCATTTTCAATCGCCAATTTAAAAACCTCTAAGGGTTCTTTTTTTGTTTTTTCTTTTATTATGTCAAAAGCGCCATAAACAATTTTCTGAGCAATTGTTTTTTTGCCTCTTTTCATCACCTTGTTTATAAATTGAGACACCATCACGTCGTTGTAAACTCCGTCTGGCGCTATTTTGTGTTTTTTGTATGCTCTTCTCATCGAAAATTTTTAAGTTTAAATTTCTAATTTTTATTAAAGTTTTAAGAATTAAGACTTATCCCTTGATAATTTAATAGAAATTGAAAATTAGAAATTAGAAATTATTTTTAGGCTTTTGCCTTCTTTGCACCGTATTTACTTCTTTCTTGTTTCCTGTTTTCGACTCCGGCTGTATCTAAAACTCCTCTGACGATATGGTATCTTACGCCCGGCAAGTCTTTAACTCTTCCTCCTCTTATCAAAACAATCGAGTGTTCCTGCAAATTGTGCCCTTCCCCGGGAATATAAGCTGTAACTTCCATTCCATTTGATAATTTCACTCTGGCAACTTTTCTTAAAGCTGAGTTTGGTTTTTTGGGCGTTTGCGTAAAAACTTTGATGCACACTCCCCTTTTAAACGGCGAATGATAATTTGACGGCCTGTTTCTCAAAACATTGAAACCAAAATCCAAAGCAACCGTTTTTCTGCGTTTCTTTATAGGTTTTCTGTTTCTTTTAATTAATTGATGTATTGTCGGACACATATTTTTTATAAAAATTTAAAATATGAGCGCTCGGCGCCCAATAACAATCATATTAGCAAATAATTATTTCTATGTCAACATCTTTCCGGTAATTAACTGGAATATTATGCTTGTTATTGTAAACCACAATGAACCAGCAAATAAAATTAAGAGCACCAATATCACAATCCCGTATTGTCTGAGAAAATTTTTAACGTTTTCCATTTTTTGAGGCAAAAAACTGAAAAGAATCCAAGATCCATCAAGCGGCGGAATAGGAATAAGATTAAAAATCGCCAACCATATATTAATGGCAACTATATAGCTGAATGTAATCGCTATTCCTTGATTATTTGCAATTATTGCGTCGGGGATGAATCTCAATATTAATCCGAAAAAAATTGCCAAAGCTAAGTTTGAGGCAGGCCCCGCGATTGAAACCTTGATTTCCCCATATTTCTGGTCTTTAAAATTATACGGATTTATCGGCACGGGTTTGGCCCATCCGAATAAAAATGGGCTTCCCGCGATAAATAAAAGCAAAGGTAAAATAATCGAACCGAAAAAATCTAAATGTTTCAAAGGATTTAAGGTTAATCTTCCCGCATATTTTGCAGTAGGGTCGCCCAAAGAATAAGCAATATAACCATGAGATAACTCATGGATAATTACCGAAAAAAGCAAAACAATCAAAGAAAAGATAGTCGCTAGAACATCCATATATGTAAGTTCATATTATCACATATTGCAAAAAAGAAAAGTTAGTGGTAATATAATTTTATTAAATCCAAAAATAAAAATTATGGAAAAAGTTTGTTCAATCTGCGGAAAAAAGTCTGCAATGTCTGTAACTCTTGTGAAATTAAGAGGAAAATATAATCCTACTTCCAGAGTAAGAAAATATCCAAATCTTCAATGGGTTAGGTTGCCCATAAGCAAAATCGCTGCTTTACAAAAAACTCCTTCAGTCAAAGGCAAAAGAGTTTTAGCCTGCGCTAAGTGCATCAAACGTTTAGCAAAAATCTAAAAACGGGGCATGGTGCAATGGCAGCACGAGTCCACTTTGCCCGCCAAAATTTACGGGGTGGAGTATGCCGGCAGTACGCATCCATGGGGTGGATGTAGACTGGGTTCAATTCCCAGCACCCCGACACAAAAAAATCGTCCTGAGGATATTCTCGGAACGATTTTTTTGTTTTAAAGAAAGTTTTTTATTTTTGTGATAACTTCTTCCGAGTCAACCTGCGATTTGATTAAAAAATCAGAAGCCCCTAATTTCAGTCCCTTATCAACATCTTCTTTAGAGCTCAAATTAGACAATATAATGACAGGGATAGATAAAGTTCCGGAATCCTCCTTTAAAGTTGATAAAACCTCGAAACCGTCTATGCCGGGCAGTAAAATATCAAGCAGTATTAAATCCGGCTTTGATTCTTTCACTCTCAGAAGCCCGGTTTTGCCGTCAATCGCCTCTGTAATTTTGAAACCGCTGGAAAGGAGTTTTTTGGATATCAATTCCCTGAAGAATTCGTCATCTTCTATTATTAAAATATTTTTTTTCATAGGAGAAATAAGAAATTGCAGGCAAAAATTATTCCTGCCAAGCGACGTAATTATGCGGGAGACAAAGCCTTTTCTATAATCTTTATAATTTCATCCGAGTCAACCTGCGATTTGATTAAAAAATTGGAAGCTCCTAATTTCAATCCTTTTTCAACATCTTCCTTGGACAGAAGGTTAGACAGTATAATGACTGGGATAGACATGGTTTGGGAATCCTCCTTTAAGTTTGACAAAACCTCAAAGCCATCAACATCGGGCAACAAAATATCAAGCAGTATTAAATCCGGCTTTGATTCTTTCACTCTCAGAAGCCCGGTTTTGCCGTCAATCGCCTCTGAAATCTTGAAACCCCTGGAAAGAAGTTTTTTGGATATCAATTCCCTGAAAAATTCATCGTCCTCTATTATCAAAATATTTTTTTCCATATTTTTATTGATTTATTGAGTATACCATTATTTTCCAGTAACGGGTAAGCTGAAAAAAAACGTACTGCCCTCATTTTCTTTTGATTGGAACCATATTTTTCCGTGATGTTCCTCTATAATTTCTTTGGCAATGGATAAACCTAAGCCGGACCCGGCTTCTTTTGTTCCAATCACATTAACAGCCCTGGAAAACCTTGTAAATATTTTTTCCTTCTGGTCTTCGGGTATGCCTATGCCGGAATCCTTTATCTTAAATTCCACCTCGCCCTTTTTAGATATTATGCCGGCTTCTATCTTCCCTCCCGATGATGTATATTTTACAGCGTTGTCAAACAAATTTTGGATGACCATTTTTATTTTTTCCTGGTCGGCTAAAATCTCCGGCGGATTTTTAACGGGCTTGCTAAATTTAAATTTAATTTTTTTCCTTTTCATTTCATCTCTGTAAAAATCTATGACCGGATCCACTAAATCCTCTAAATTGGCCAAAGACCTGTTGTCAGACTTGCCTGGCTCATCAACCTTCGCCGCTTTCAGCAGGCCTTCCACCAAAGATATCAATGACTCGTTATTTTTATAGGTTTTTTCCAGAATATCCTGCTGCTCCTTATTTATTTTGCCGAAATTTCCGTCAAGCAGCATCTTTAAGGACAGCCTTGTATTAGATAAAGGCGCCTTTAACTGATGGACTGTCACGGAAATAAACTGGTTTTCCGCCACCTTGGCATACTTTATTTTTGTTATATCGCGCAGGATAATCAGTTTTGCCACATTATTTTTCCCCAAAACCAAAGGCTCGACGGTCAATTCCAAAACAAAGTTTTTTCTCACTTCGGCTTCTTTTTTCATGCAACCGGGGCATCCTCCCGGCCGCCCTCCTTTGAAATCAACCAGTACGGGAAAAATTATCTTTCTTATATTGGACAAATGCCCCAGGTCTAAAACCGGCTTGTTTAAAACTTCTTTTCTGTCTACATCCAAAAACTTTTCAGCCTTGCTGTTTATAACTGAGATTTTATTATCTTTGCCAATAATCAAAAGGCCGTCGGGCAAAGCATCAACGATTAATAAAATTTTATTTTTCCATTCATCTGAAATTTTCATCTGGCGTTTTTAAAACCTGCTAAATCTTAAACCTTTCTTTAATAATGCCTTTATGCGAAACATCAATAGTCGGCGAAGTATAGGCTAAAGAATAAGATCCGTCTTCGTTCTTTTTCTCTATTTTCACATAATATTTCCCGGGGGGCACTAAGCAGTAATATTTACCATATCTGTCAGCTGATTTGGAGGCAATTTCCTTGTTGGAATCGGATTCTACAACCCTGACTATCGGGAAAGATAACGGAACCTCGGTGGCTTTATCCACTATATAGCCGTAAGTTTTTGGTTTCAGCCCGAAAATCCTGAGCAGCAGCAACGCCAGATATAACAGCATTATAACAAGATTATACGGATAAGGAGCGAAAATAAAGGCTATTACTGCAACAACCAAGCCTATATAGAATACGAAGTCATAAATTTTTCTCAGCACAACGTCCCATTTGGAATAAAATTTCATCAGATTCTTGTTCTTTTTCGCAAATTCATTCCAGTCGAATTTTATGGGGTCCAAAGGAATATTTTTAAGGATTGTCTCTCCTGATTTCTTGATGATTATATTCTCGCCGAAATAAAGGTCGGCATAAAGCTCGTCGTGCGCCTTGCCGGCAAGTTTTTGCGAGGGGAAATTATAGTTTGATTTGTGCGCCTCCATCTGGTAAACGCCCGGCTCGACTAAAAATCCGAAACGGCCGTCCAAATCTGTTACTGCGGAGGAAATTTCCTTGCCATTGGCATCTTTCAAGACAATGTAAGCCGGGTCTAAAGGCTGTTTTGTTACAGAATCGTATACTACGCCCCATGATGCGCCTCTTTTTTTCAGGCCAAGACCGACCATCAAAAGGGCAAACAGCCTTAAGGGCAGCAGGAGTAAGTCAAAAAGGGAAAACGGAAAAAGAGTGCCTGCCGCCACGGCGGCCGCAACCGCAGCTCCCGTAGTTGAAACTGTTTTGGTGATTGCCGATCCCTGCGGCGTGTTTATTGTTTTTGTAACTGCTTGTATTTCTTTTACCGGAACTTCTATTATCTTCGTTACAGCCGGCGCTATTGCGCAATCATTGTCTGTCTGGCACTGGTTTTGGCCTTGTCCTACAACAGAAACGCATTTTCCGTCAAAAGAGCATGCGTTATACTGAGTCCCTGTCCCTCCTAAAGCAGGACAAACAGCATTGACAAGGGCTAAACAGTTGGCAGAAGAACTATTGCCTCCGGAGGTTGCTGTGACCGTTGCTGTTTTAAGCCCTTGGGCGCCGTAAGAGGTCGTGCAGGTCGGAGAAGAAGGCCCTGTGCAATCTTTTGACCAGGTATAAGCATATGTTCCGTTTCCGCCCGATGCTGAACCGGTGAAGGTCACCGAATCATTGACATTAACAGATTGGCTGGCCGGAGAACAGGAAACATTCACGCCGGGCACGCCTGCAGTAGCCGAACAACTGGAAGAAGAATTCTGTGTTCCGGAGGTTACCGAAACCGTAGCTGTTTTTATTCCTGCAGTATTAAATTCCTCGGAACAAGATGAAGCGGTACTGCCGCCGCTCTTGCAAGTATGCGGAGAGCCAGTGGCGTCGGTTCCTGTTGCTGTCCAGGAATAAGTGTATCCTCCGACCCCGCCCGATACTGAAGAGTTAAATGTCACTGCCTGGCCGACAGTGGTTGAATTTGGAGTTGCATTGCAGGAAACATTCAATCCCGGTAAACCCACAGTAGCTGAACAATCTTTAGATAAAGTCTCCCCTCCGGAGGATACTGTGACTGTAGCTGTTTTTGTTCCTACAGTATTAAATTGCTCAGAACAAGATGAAGCGGTACTGCCGCCGCTCTTGCAAGTATGCGGAGAGCCAGTGGTGTCGGTTCCTGTTGCTGTCCAGGAATAAGTGTAAGTACCGGTCTCGCCCGATGCTGACGCGCTAAAAGTCACTGAATTGCCAATATTGATTGAAGCTGGAGACGCATTGCAGGAAACAGATAAAGACGGCGGTGTTATGGTGTATGAGCCCCCGGTGGCTGTGCCAAAATCCGGCGTGCCGAAGCCATCGTCCAAAAGAACTTTTTCTGATCCGGGAACAAAATTAACATTTCCTGTGCCTGTGTGAATGCCCGTAAAGTTAATAACAAAAATCAATCCGGCAGCTCCATTATAACCTGGCTTTGGCAAACCGCCGGAAAAATTTATAGTTCCGTTAGGGCCTGAATTTGAAAAAGTCGGATATCCTACCCATTGTGTGAATTTAGAGCCAGTGGTATCTATAGAAGATACATTTAATATGGTATTATCAAACGTTAAATTAGCTGCCGCCGCATTGATTTCATCCCCATTAGTATTAACATAAAGTTTTACCTGAAAAGTATTTCCTTGCGTGTAAGAACCGGCCGCTGGCGAAAGAGACAAATCAGAAGATGCAAAAGCAGATGAAGGGAAAACTACTTCAAAAACTGAAAAGAATAAAACGCAAAAAAATATGAAAAAGATATTTTGCCCTATGTTGAATGATTTTTTTTGCATTTTTTTTATTGAAATGTTTAAGATTTATTTTTTTTGTATTTTAAATATGCAAATACTGCTATCAAAAGCAGGAAAATTATTATTGATATTATTAAAATATTATTCAGGATGGCATATCCCTGTTCGTCTAAAGGCTTTACGGCAACTTCTTCCCGGAAATTTCCTGCGCCGTCATATGCCCTGACATGAATTCTGCTCCACCAATGCTGAAATTTTAAAATATACGGAGTTTCTGTTTTTTGCCAGCTGGTAGAATACCACGGACCGAAAAAAGGAATCAAAACATATTCTTCGCGGACCTCGTAATAACTGACTCCTGTTTCTTTGTCAACGGCTGAGAAAGAAACAAAAAACTTGTTTCCCATGGCCGAAGGGCTTCTGGTTACAATGGGCTCGAAGGGCAAAGGGGGTATTTTATCAACTACAGGCTGCAGTTTCACTATATTTCCGAAGCTGGTCACTGCGATTTTCAGGGGCGCCAGTGTGACTCCTTTAAGTTCTGTCCCCAATCCGTCATTTAAAAGAACTGTGGAGTCGGTGATGGAAATAATGCCTTGGCCGACTTTTTTAGATTTTAATATAAAGCTGAAAACATTCCCATTAGAACCGTCAAAGCCGTGAGGAATGCCTCCGGTAAAAGAAATCTTTCCATAGGCTGACAGGGCCGGCCTTTCAGGCCACATTGTCAGGAAAGAATCTCCGGTTTTTATGCTTTCCAAGTCAAAAAATTCTTTCGGAAAACTGACTGTTCCGTCTACAACATTAACCCAGTTGCCTCCGGTATCCAGGCTCAAAACAACCGAAATTTCACTTCCGATTTTGTAAATTGGCTGGTCGCTTGTCAATGAAAGAGACTGCGCATTTGCAAAGCACGGCAATAATACAAAAATCCCTGACAGAAAGGCAGAAAATATGATTATTTTATTGATTTTGCTTGGCATTTTTTGTATCAATTCTCCTATTTTTTATCGTGTCTGAAAGTTTGCTGCAATGGGCTATTTTTTGTTTGATCTGTCTATTTGGATTTTCAAAGGTACCAGCGCGACTCCGTCAAGCTTTGTCCCCAATCCGTCATTTAAAAGAAATGTGGCATTGCTGGTTGAAATAACAGGTTTGCCGATCTTTTTTGCTTTTAATATAAAACTGAAAACATTCCCGCCAGAACCCCTAAAGCCGTGCGGGACTCCGCCGGCAAAAGTAATGGTCCCATCTTCTGATTTTGATAAAGCGGGCTTCTGCGGCCATAATTTCAAAAAAGAATTGCCGGATCCTATGCTTTTAATTTCAAAAAATTCTTTCGGGAAACTGACAGTTCCGGCGACAACATTAATCAATTTGTCTGAAGTATTCAAGCTCAGAACAATTGAGATTTCATCTCCGACCAGACAGGCCGATTTGTTGCTTATCAATGAAAGCGATTGTGCATTGGCGCAATACGGCAATATAAAAAATCCTGACAAAAGCACAGAAAGTATGGTTATTTTATTAATTTTACTTAACATTTTTTAATGCGATTCTTTTACTTATGTTCCTGTCCACCAATAAAGCATAATGGAAAAATCTGTTAAATCAACTATCCCGCTTGTCTCAAATGGGGGAATAAAGTGAGATATGTCTGCGCATTTATTGTACGGAGGCTGAGTGTACGGAGAAATGAAGGGATAGGTTGGATTGGTTGGGGCCCAATCAAGAGGCATTTCCCAGTTGTACATAAGAATTGAAAAATCAGTTATATCTATCAAAGTGTCTGTGTTAAGGTCTCCGTGCGGGTTGCAGACGCATTGGCTATCATCATTGCACTGGTCTTGGCCTAGTCCGGGCTTCGGCACACATTGCCGTGCTGAATAATCGCATTCAAAATGAAATCCGGCGGTGCAGCCGGTGCAGTCTTCGGGGCAAGTGGTGCAATTCTCGGTGCCGTTGCAGATTCCGTCTCCGCATCCGGGAACCGTGGCGGTTATATCAACAGATTGGCTTTGCGGATTAGGAGGGTTTTGCGCCAAAACCAATGCAGCCGGTCCTGCCATAAATATGCCTGCAAAAAGTAAAATTAATAAAATACTGCTATTTATATGTTTCATTTGTTAGGCTTTTTTATGCCTAAATGAAGTTTATAACAAATTATAGAAGTGGCCCGAGCCCTTTCTATAATTTATTGCAAATTCCATTGCCGTAATTTATCAGGCATGTATTAGACCTGCCAATTAAGGATTTTCGGAACAATTTAATCAGCAGGTCTAATATTTTTTCTGCCTCTTGAGAATTATGACTTGGCTTTCTTGACAATCCACTTATCCCATTTCTTGACGATAAGTATCACAGCTAACACGACAATCAAAAGCACCAAGAGAAGCTGCCATGGGAACATAAAGAATGTATAGCTTGCGGCGGCTGTTTTGTCCTGGCCGTAGCTTAATGATAAGTCAGCGGTATACAATCCTAAATGGAAATTATTCCATTCTTTTCCAACCTTGGCAAAAAATCCATTATTGTGGTCGTTTCCCCAGGCAACATTGAATGTGCGGTTGCTGTTTGGCAATACGTTTCCCTGAGATCCGTTGGCAGTAAGGCTTGCTGCTGTCCATAATCCCAAAGTTTTGACATTTACGCTTCCCTGTGGAACAACGCGGTCGCTGCCGGCATTTCCAAAGGTATATGTGAAATTGACCGGCACTGTGTCAAACATTCCACCATTTGCTCCAAACCCCGAAACAGCTCCGTTGATTTTAATATCGCCGTTTACGGTAAGAAGAACTAAAGTGCCTGTCCTGCTGCCTACAGAAACTTGACTATTCAAAGCAACGGGACTTGTTGACCAAAAAATAGCTGCAAAATAACCTCCTGCAGTAGCTCCGCTGGGTATTGTTATTGCATATGGCACATTTAACTGCTGTCCCGGCTGTAAATCTACTTTTGAAGGCACACTTATCCATGTTGCCAATCCCTGGGCGGCACCTGTAAAAACAGGCACGCCGGAAGTTCCGTCTGCTTCAAAATTGGAAAAAGAAGAATAATATGTCTGGACAGTTTTCAGGTCATTTATAATAACTAAATTGCCCTTTACGGTCTGGCCGGGATTTCCGGCAACTTCCATTCTTACAGGGGAAAGAGTCAAAGCTGAAACCTGCCCTGCAAGGAATATGGACCCCAATGCTACAAAGCACAGAGCCATAAATATTGCATTAATTTTTTTCATATTTTTTTAAAATTAATTAATAATAGCTCGGATTATTTAGTAAGTGCAGGTTGCAGTGTATGTCAATGTGGTGGTATAAGCTCCTGCCGGCGTGGTGCCTGCGATGTTCGCTAAATAAGAAACTGTGTAAACTGTAGCATTTATTGGGCCTGGCGTAGGATTAGAATTGGCGACAGTGTCTCCTGAGTGAAAAGTGAATTGATTAGTCGTGTTATAATCAGTGTTAACAATTCCGATAGGAGCTGAACCTGACGGATCAGCGCTGTTATTGGGCGTACCCATTGGCGGAGTGCTATTAGCCCTCAAGTTAATTCCAAACTGCTCAACACCCGGATGAGATACACATCGAACATTAGCGCCGTTATTGCCAGGAGTGCCGCCATAGCATACAGCAATATTGTGGGCACCAGCATGAAGGGTAGCTCCGGTAACAACTATTGCCATTCCGCTTGCAGCATTAGTGCTGATTGTCATTGTATGGGTAGTGGTTTTTGCCGAACTTAATGATAATGTGCCAAAAGCTACATTCTGCGTGCTTAAGAGAAAGCTGATGGTCTGTGTAACTGTTCCTGTAACGCCTACGTCCCCTGGAGCAGCAATATCAACTGTTGTAGAACCGGAATCTGTGGCGATCCCAGTAAGGTTTATGGTATATGGAGTATTCACACCATCAGGATTTTCAATCTTTCCGTCAGCAACTACAAGTTGTACCGTATCGCCCGAGTTAATTGTTGGTGCCGCGCTGCAACCGGTAAGCGTTATTGTACCGGCTACTTGACTGAAAGTAGGAACCCAATTACTAGTGCTGGAAGCACAGAGCCCGAGAAGTACCGGTGTAACGCCATCTGTAAGAGTCAAATCTGAGATGGCTAAACTGCCCAACCCTTGAAAACCTGCAATAGCACCTGTGTGCGCGGCGAAAGTGATTACAATAGTATCAGCATTCGTTATATTATGGACGGGAGCAAATATAAAGGTATGGCCAGATGTCTGGGGAGCAGCTATTGTACTGCCGGTCGCATTATTCATATTATCTACGAAGAAATCTATAGTTGTGGCTTTGACCTGGTCAATAAATACGAAAGCCGATGCTATCAGCAGTATCGCAATCAGGCCTATGCCTACATATTTTATTTTTTTACTCATAATTATGTAAGGTCGCGAGATTTGTCTGCGGAGTAGAAAATCCCGACCTAGTCAGGAAGGAAGGATAAATCCGAGCGGGGCAAAATGAAGATAAATTTTCATCTTGCCGGCGGGCGGTTAATAATTCCTGCCGACCGATTAATTATTATTGATTCAATCCGCTGAATTGTTTTAAGTTTTTTTCATCAATTTTTTAATAAATCATAGAACTGGCTAAGCCTTTTCTACAATCTAAGTTAATAATAAGTTTCAGATACTAGACTTGTTGCTTAATAAGATTCGTGACGAAATTTCCAGATTTTTAGGCGAAAATTTGATAGAACGAGGAGGTTTGCCCTTGCGGCAAGCCGACGAGTTATAGCAAATTTGCAGCTAAAATATGAAAATTGCAGTAGAAATCTTATTAAGCAACAAGTCTAAAAATTGTTGATAAGTTGTTGATAAGTTTTAAATTACCAATTCATTCCTTTATTATACGAAAATAGATGAAGTAGTGTCAATGTGGATAAATAATTGGTAAGTGTGGATAAAATTAAGTTCAGAAATTAGGAGTTAAAGTAAATGTCAGATTGGCAAGATAATACCCTGCCGGAGTATTAGGGGCAACATTGCAGATATATCTTAATCCAAATTCTGCGGTATCATCGCCGTCTCCCCCGGCAACTTGATTATTTAGTTCTGAAAAATCTAATGCCCAATCGCTTGTTGCGTAGGGATCTGCTACATAGCTTTCTGTCCCAGGATATGTCCCAGTATTTTTAATAAGCCTGATGCCAAATTGATTTGTGCCGGGGGCAGAAGCTGCAGGCATCAACAGACCGGTGACCGAGTCGATGGTTCCGGCAGTGGAAATTGTATTATGCGAAGGACTGGTATTTGTAAGCGTAGAACCTGTAACACTAATGCTGTATCCGCTTGAACCATGGATAGAAACATGCAATATCCCGGCAGGCGGCGGGTCTGAATCTGGCGGGTCTGAAGATGAGCCGGCGCCGCCGGCAGTCGCGTAGCGGGGCCCCGAACTGGAAAATAATCCGAAATTGACAAAAGGATTGGTAACGCTGAATGTAATCGTTTCCGGTTTCCAATCTGTTACAACCTTGCATATTGTCGAATCGGTAGGTGAACATGGACTTTCGCTATCATAAGAATGGCCGGTAGTATTAAAATTAATCGTTCCGATTTTGTCAGAATCTCCTGTCGCCTCTCCGCTAAACAGGCCTGTGTCCGGATCTATAAAAACTCCGGTAAAATCTATCCAGCCGGCATTTTGCCCCCATGCGCTGCCTGACAGAACGCCAGAGATGGTATTAGTAACTGAAATAAAGGGAGTTGGCCCGAAATTTATCCAGCCATAATTCTGGCTCCATGCGTATCCTATGACAGCCCCATCCGTAATCCTTAATCCTAAATAATTGCCCGAGCTGTCTGTCGGCGTAAAATTTACCCAGCCTGCGTTATCTGACCATGCGCAATTATTTGTAGTGCAATCAAGGCTGGGAGTTATTGCACCGATTTTACCGCTTGAATTCGACGGTATTGGTGATATTGGCAATTCTAAGCTAAATATTATGCCATCGTTTGAGCTTCCGCCATTTTCAGCCATGCCGTAAAGCGTTGAACCGGAAAGGATAAAGCCGCCATAAGGGTTACGTCCGTCGGAGCTGCCGCCTGCAAAGCTGTGCAGAAGGGTAAAACCGGAGCCGCTGACATCTATTGAAAATATGGTGCCAAAGCCCGAGCTTCCGGCACTATAGGTCACGCCGTAAAGCGTTGAACCGGAAAGGATAAGGGAGTCATAGGGGGAACGTCCATCAGAGCTGCTGCCTGTAAAACTGTGCAGAAGGGTAAAGCCTGAACCGCTGGCATCTATTGAAAATATGGTGCCAAAGCCCGAGCTTCCGCCACTATAGGTCATGCCATAAAGCGTTGAACCGGAAAGGATAAGGGAGTCACGAGGGTCATTTCCGTCGGAGCTGCCGCCTGCAAAGCTGTGCAGAAGGGTAAAACCGGAGCCGCTGACATCTATTGAAAATATGGTGCCGGAGCCCGAGCTTCCGCCACCCGAAGTCATGCCATAAAGCGTTGAACCGGAAAGGATAAGGCTGCCATAAGGGTGAGTTCCGTCGGAGCTGCCGCCTGCAAAGCTGTGCAGAAGGGTAAAACCGGAGCCGCTGACATCTATTGAAAATATGGTGCCGTCGTTTGAGCTTCCGCCACTATAGGTCATGCCATAAAGCGTTGAACCGGAAAGGATAAGACTTTTTTGAGGATTAGCTCCGTCGGAAGCGCCACCGGCAAAGCTGTGCAAGATTGTAAAACCAGAGCCGCTGGCATTAATTGAAAATATGGTGCCGGAGCCCGAGCTTCCGCCACTCGAAGTCATCCCATAAAGCGTTGAACCGGAAAGGATAAGAGGGCCATAAGGCAAAGCTCCGTCGGAAGCGCCGCCTGTAAAACTGTGCAAGAGGGTAAAACCAGAACCGCTAATATCAATTGAAAATATGGTGCCGGAGCCCGAGCTTCCGCCCTGGGAGGTCATTCCATAAAGCGTTGAACCGGAGAGGATAAGGCTGCCATAAGGCAAAGCTCCATCGGAAGCGCCGCCTGTAAAACTTTTTAAAAGATTAAATACATAACTCGGGTCAACAATCCAGTCTATATCCGCGCTGCCGTTGATAATCTTTAAATTAAAACTGTCTGTTGGTGCTTTAAGGCTGGCGAGGGAGGCCTTATATGTATCCTTATCATTAATCAATGGGAAAGTGGCGACAAGCTGGCCGGTATCTGAAGCATACACTTCGATTCTTGGATTTTGGCCATCGGGATTTATTCCGGACTTTCTGGCATAGAGGAGAATATTGTTCTGCACAGAAAGGGGCTCGGCAAAGGTTACTCTCACATATTCGCCGTTGTTTACAACCGCCCAGTTATTGTCTTTTTCCTTTATCTTCTTATATATATCCTTAGTTGGGTTTTTGTTTGAATCGAGTATTTCTGCTTTTGTGGCATAAATAATGCCGGAAGGACTTTCTCCGCTATTTTTCCGGATTTCTGATGAGGAAAGGGCCGGGAAACCGATAAAACTGAAAATAACTATTGCCAGGATAAGCAACCCTGCTATTTTATAATTTCTTTTGATAATGCCGCGGACGCAAGCCAACACATACGGGGTAAACCCGTGGATTCTCCTGTAAGCTGATCGAATGTAATATAAAAACGCGGGTAATCTAAAGATTTTCATCTCGATTTTAAATTATTTTGCCGGCGTTCCATCAGCCGGCGGATTGTTTGTGTCCGTTGTCCCTTTTACTGCCGGATTATTTGTTTCGGGCGTTCCCTTGGTTGGAGGAGTGTTTGTATCCGGCGTTCCTGCGACTGGAGGAGTGGTCGTTTGTCCGATCCCGGCCAAAGGATCTTTTCCGGCGTTAAGATTGGATAAAACTTGTTTTACGGTATCGTTATCAGGATTCAAGCTTGCCACTTTGGAAATCTCCTGCAATGCCTGGTCTTTCTGTCCAAGCTGGTAGTCCGCCAAGCCAAGGAAATACAAAGCGTTGGAATAATTCGGGTATAAAACCACTGCGCTTTGCAGATCGGCCTCGGCATTTTTATAATCGCCGGACTGGTAATAAAGCAACCCCAGCTGAAAAAACAAGCTCGGATCGTTGGAAACAGATTGTTTGGCGCCCTCTAAATCCTTTATGGCCTGGCTTGTGTCGCCGTTTGCCTGGTCCAACGTAGCCAGTTGCGAATAAGCGGCCGAATAATCCACTTTAAGCTGTATAGCCTTCTGGACTTGGTCTTTCGCCTTTGTTAAAAGCCCGGGTTTATCTGCCTGCTTATCCTGAGTTAAGGCAAGCGCTTCCTGCAGGTAGGCGTTCGATTCCTGAAGCGGATAATAAGGGTCGTTTGCATCCAGCTTTATTGCTTCGTCGTACGATTTTATCGCCCAATTCCCCGCGTCAGGAACCAGTCCTATAAGATTCTGGTAAATATAACCCCTTATTGCCCAATTATTAATATTTTTAGGATTGACATTGGTGGCCGCCTGGGCTGCATTTACCGCATTTGCGGAAAATGATTGGACATTTTTAGCCAGCTGGTCTTTACTGAGGCTTTTATCTGATACGGTCTGCATTAATTTTGACAGATACATCCTGGCCAGCTGCGTAAAATACAAATCCGAGCTCGGATTCAGGTTTACGGCTTCTGTAATGCTATTTAAGCCCTGGTCAGCATTGCCGGCCTGCCATTGCGCCGATCCTGAAACATAATAAGCTTCAGCAGCGTATTTCTGGCCGGTTAAAACTAAAATTCCTAGGCCAAAAACAAAACACAGCATAAAAATAAAAACTACTGCAACAGACATTTTAGCCGACGATTCGGTTCTGTATTCTTTGTGTCCGGCTGAAGTTATGGCGATGAAGGCCGCCGCCAGGAAGAAAAACAGGAAATCCAGCGTTACATTCCCGGGGAAAAGGAAAAAACCGGCGCTTAAGACAAGGAAGCTGATGAAAATGCTGATAGCCAGCGGCCAGTGGGAATCGTCAATTTTTTTGTCAATAAAGAAATACTTTATTCCGTAGAAAATCACGCTGGCGATTATGGCTAAGATAGCCAGAAAACCCAGTATCCCGGTGGCCGCCATATCAGTCAAAATTTTTGAAGCGGCGCTGCCGAACCCTAAACTCCATAAAGAACTTTTATTGAAGTCGGCATTTTTATACTTTAAGAAGTCATAGCTGAAGGTTCCCGGCCCGGAACCGAAAATCGGGTTGCTTTTCAGCGTCTGCGAGGCAATGTCAAGGCTGGCTTTCTGGTTCAAATATATCTCAACGGGAGAAGGCGGCAAAATTCCGATATGAGGCTTCAAAATAACGAAGAACAGGGAAACAACCAGGAAAAACATCGGCAAAATGAGCATCCAGCTGTTGAAATAATCTCTTTTTTGCACCCCGAAAATTATAATCAATGCAGAACATATTATTGCAAGCCACCACAAAGCAGCGTAATTCAAAACAACCAGCAAGGCAACGGCAAAAACTATTGCCAGATAAAGAGCGAACCGTGTGCGTTTTTTCTGGGTTGCGTAATAAAAGAATAATGGAAGCAATACAATTGTAAAAAATCCCAGCGCCGTTGCCGTATTCCCGATTGTGTTAAAAAATAAGGATTTAGAAAAACTGAATGGCAGGATAAAAACCCCGGCTACCTGGAAAAATCCGTAAATCAGCGCCAGAAGCCCGGAAATACACAGGATAATCGCCAGTTTTGATATTTTTTGCTTGCCAAATATATTGCTTACAAGGAAATACAGGATGGAAAGGCCGATTATAGTCAGCAAGCTGTCTGAAACAACCTGCGGCCAGCCCCAGAAACTTCCGTATTTTGAAAGCGATAAAAGTGTTGAGATGAAATAAACAATGAATAAAACTCCTACGGCTATGTGTATCCTGCTTGGATTCAGGCTGAATTTTTTTGTGACAATGGTTTTTATCATCCATGCAAAAAGCGCCAGAAAAGATAAAAATACAAGGACGAGCTGCTTGTTAAAATCCAAAACATCGGAAGTCCAAGGCAGGAATAAAATCGGCAGCAGAAAAACCGCTGCGTAAATGCTGTATTTGGTTATGAAATCGCACACTGCAATTAATTTTGACGTTTCTTCTGGCATACCACGTTAGAAGTCATTGACGAAAAAAATTATAAATAAATTTTTTCTTAGTGCTCCTGAATAAGTTATTTATTATTTAATGATTAATGCTTCAAATAATTATTACTTGCCGAACAGATTCTTAATCGGCCCTAGAAGCCCGGTTGTCAGCGATTTAACTTCCAATGATGAAAACAACGATTGCAAAGATGTTGACGACTGTATCAGGCTGGCGCTTGCTTTCTGGACAAGTGACATGGACAACACTGCT
>CAIMWV010000006.1 GCA_903845295.1 Candidatus Staskawiczbacteria bacterium | reverse complement strand
ATCTCCGGATCAAAGGTTGCTAGCCACCTCCCCGAAGCTTATCGCAGGCACGCCACGTCTTTCATAGCATCAATATCCCAAGGCATCCGCCATTCGCTTATAACCTATCCTTCGATATACTTAATTTTTAAGTATATTTTGGATTCACTTTTAATTCTCCGCCCTTTTTGCGAAGCGAAGAATCGCGTAAGTTTCTAATAGATACAGATTTTATGTATCTTATGAACTTTATTTTGTATGCTTTTACCTCTACCCCCAAAAACTTCTTATCAAAATTTTTGAGGTGTTCCTAATTAAATATAAGACCCCATGTCTAAAAATTTAATTAGGATACCTGTTAAAAATTGCTAGTAGGCAATCTGTTATTGAAAACATTTAACAGGGTTGAATTTTCAAATTACCTTCCCAATTAACCCTTGTGAGAAAATATACTCATAGATATTTTCTCACAAGGACCAACTGATATCCTTCGCCGTGGCTCAGGATAAGTGTTCGCTACGCTCCCTTAAATTAAAAACCGCCTTTCGTTGAAGCGGTCAATCAGCAAACACAAAAAGTCAGACTTTATCCGCTTCGTTTTTTAATAGTGATTTCTAAATTATTTACCATGTGATTACTAGTATATTCTATAATTAAAACCGTGTCAATAGCTAAATTACAGAATACAAAAGCCCCGAATAAGATCGCCTTTTCAAGCAATCCCAGACGGGGCTTTGCGCAGCTTGCCGGAATGTTAAGAAACGACTTCCAGTAAGCGCGCCGGGACATAAATGTATGCGTCGGAAAAGTGGACAAGTGTCCGACTTCTATCTTCCCCGAAACAATACATGTCTTTACTTTTTCTGCGAGGAGACCTCTCTCCCCTTTTTTGAAAGAACGCTCGCCGATGTGCCCGTTGGTCTTGAAGGCTTTTTTCACCCTGACTTCGGCCTGAGCCCCGAACACCTGCGTTATTACTACCGCATTCATCCTGCACCTCCTTTTTTAGGGATTGTTTGAACAATCCCGACCCGTTCTTCCAAACTACAAAAATCTTACTATATTGATTATAACACAATATATAAGGCTTGTCAATAGTAATATTCTATTACAGAGCTCCTTAATAAAAAAACCGTTAGGATGAGCTTTCGCGAAGCTCGTCCTAACGGGCTCACAGGGACTCGCCATGGTACTTCATCAACTCCTCTACGGTGAGTTCCTCCATGACGTCGCAAGCGGGACGCACTGAGACGATCTTCGTCTTCGGCGTGATCACGCCTGTTCCCTGCCGAATGTGCCGGCGCATTATCGCACGGCACTTGTCACATGGATGCAGGGTTCTCGGCATCTTGCCACTGCCGTTGTCGAGGTTGCGCTTGCCGATGATTACGATTACGGCGAGCTGAGCTTTTGCCGTCTTAGCCGCTCGCATAATCTGCATCTCGGCGCAATTCTTCGGATGGGTTTTGTCCACCCGTTTATTAGCGCCAACGAAGACCCTCGCCATGCCATCGGCGGTAAAGCCTACTGCCGCAGCTCCCACCTTAAAGTTGCGGTAACAGATTGCTGTCTGCCGCACCCTCGCCGCAAGAGGGCGAAGTTTTTCCAACATTGCATCGACCATTTCCAATCCTCCTTCGAGGGATATGTAAGGTCTGTTTGGAATGTGCCATTCTCATAATACATCCTTAAATAGTTTTTGTCAATAGACGCGCGAAACAACCCCATCACCAATTTGACGATGATTCTTAAAAATAAATGATGGGGCGCGCAGTGGCTTCGCCTGTCGTTATCTCCGTAATTTTATCGGCGGTAAAATTGGTAAGGGGTTTATTTAGCTTTTATATATTTTGTTTAGCAGTTGCTAAACAAAAAGGCGCGGTACGTACGCGTCTTTTTGCATTTCTATTCAGGTTTCGCAAAAGCGAAACAATCCATTGTTTAACTATAAATTGCCGGAACAATTTCTACTTTTCTTCTATCTTCCTGTACATGTCTGAAATAACTTTTGCTGCTGTTTCTTTTCCGCCAAGTCCAATTGCTAAACCAATCCCCAACGATAATGCTCCAACTAAACCATAAACAATTCCTGTATATAACGTGACTATCAACGGGTTATTCGGCAGAAGCTGCCCTAAAACCAGGAAAAATGTGAATATCCAAATTGCCCATTTTACGATTGAAGCTGCTAAAAATCCGTATCCTACTTTTAATCTTTCAACTGTTGCTCTGACAACTTTTTCAACGATGTCAGAAATAATAATGGCGACAACAAAGACCAAGACAGCTACAATTACATTTGGCAAATAGTCTAAAACCTGCGTTAAAAATCCTGCGAAGGTCTTAAGTCCCAGTATATCCACTGCGACCAGTAAAGATACAATAACAAAAATCCATTTGAAAATTGCTCCGATAAATTCTGAAGGATTTACATCAACATTTGCTCTTTGCAATGCTTTTCTCCATCCTTCTTTTTCAAATAGTTTATTAAATTTTACTGACTTTAATATTTCGGTTATTAATTTGCCGATTCCGACAGAAATTAAGTAGCCGACTATAAAAACAACAATGGCTACTACTAAATAAGCGACGAAGGATATCAGTTGTTGTAAAAACGGTTGAACAACTGCTAACCAATCTGCATATGTCATATATTTTTTAGATTAAATTTAATTGTTAAATTGTTAATAATTTCAATGATCAAATGTTTCTAATCAAAAATGATAGAAACTCGACCTTTGATAACATTGTGTCATTATCCCAATTACCAAGACATAAAGCAAGAGCTAGGGTGTGAATAACTCCGAGGCTACCAAGTAGCCGAGGACCCCGCCCTCTAAGCCATCTATGTCCTTATCTAGTATAGTGGTCGGGGTTTTCGCTCGCTACTGCTCGCTTAAATATATCTGCTCCAGCCCTCCGGCAGCGGTATTTCCAGATTTATTGTCTTATCCTCAGTCGCCGGCTTAAACGAAATTGCCGTTGCGCAAAGCCCGATGCTTTTATCCGGCAAGGGTTTTTGGTTGCTGTATTTTGCATCTCCTAAAATTGGGCATCCCATTTCTGACATTTGTATCCTTATTTGGTGGAACCTGCCTGTTTTTGGCATTATCTTCAATAAACTGTATTTATCGTTCGATTTTACAGTTTCGTATGCCAATTCTGCTGTTCTCGTTTTAGTTGCTTTTTTAATCTCAGCTAAAAGCTCCTCGTCGGATTTTTTTGTAAATCCTTCGGCAAAAAAAGATATTTTATTCACTTTTTCCTTTAAAACACCTTTATTTTCTTTCGGTTTTCCGACAACAATTCCATAATATGTTTTTTGTATCGTATGATTCCTGAATTGTTCTGACAATCTTGAAGCTCCTTTTGATGTTTTCCCGAACAAAACAATACCGGACACCGGCTTATCTAATCTATGCACTAAACCCAAAAAAACATTTCCAGGCTTTTTGTATTTTTCCTTAAGGTAATCTTTTACCGTATCATACAAAGAAACTTCGCCGGTCCTGTCGCCCTGCGTTAAAACTCCGGCGGGTTTATAAACCGCTATTATATGATTATCCTCGTATAGTACTTTTATATTCATATTGTTACATTATAGATTACTCTTGGGAAAAAACCAAGATAACCCCACACCAATTTCAGCCAAGATGGAAAGTATGCTTAGGCTAAAAGGCGAAGCGCCTTCGGCTGTCATCGAAGCAGTATAAAGATTATTAGTAAAATTGGTGAAGGGGTTTTCGCGCGGTAATGAAAATATATTCCGCGCTCAAAAAAAAGAACCTGACTTATGAAAACATCAGGTAAGCATTTTTTGAGTTGCTCGACTCCTTATCGTCAGCCTCGCTTGTTGGCCTGTATTTTTGTCAAAAGAATCCTGGTCGGACAGACGATCTGGGGGAAAAATAGGTTGAGAAAGCTCAGCCAGCCCTTGTACCCCGGAATCTCCAACAAACGCATCCTAATCATATCCTCGATGGCTTCCTTGATTTCCTCGTACTCCATGGGGTCATCATTCCGCGAGGGAATTTCATTTTTCAACCGTGTCCATTCCACTCCGCACCAGGCGTTATGCCTGGCCGAAATGTTGATGAATATAGCTGTTGCTTTTTCCCATCTCTCGTCCCCGAGGCTTCCGGGAATCGCGGGCAAGGCTTCCTTAGGACGGAGAAAGCTTTTATCCCATTCCCGGCCCATGAGAAACACTCCAGGACCAGTCTCATCCAACTCAAAACTCGTTGCGTTCATCTTAATCTCCTTCTCAAGTTGCGCCATTATACCAATGGCAAGGTTTGGACTCCATCTATGTCCGTGCTAATTATGGCACAAATAATACCTCTTGTCAACAATTTAAACAAACGGAAAAGGCGGCTATGCGCCGCCCTAATTTTGAAAATTAATTATTTTTTCTCACATTTTACATAAATTATATAGAGGTCAGCAAAATATTTTTTATACGATCAGCCTCGTTATCAACTACAGGACCAAAATATTCTCCGCTGTGAGCATGAACGCCTTTTGCTTCATATATAGGCTGCTTTTGGTCTAAGTGCAAACTAAAATCGTAATTATTTCCCGACTGTTTTAAATAAACATGAAACCTTGGATAATTATTAATACCAACTCTTCTCACCAGATTATATTCTCCATTTTCTTTTGTATCAATAATTACGTATCCAAGTTCCCTGGATACTTCAACAATGCTTTTATCTACATTTTTAATTACAAATTCCATTTTTTTATTATCCGTGCTTGATTTATATTGCTAAGTGCCGGAAATGCTTTCAGCCCCTTCCATAGGACTTTTATCTTGGCTCCCCCTTTTCTGTTCTTCTTTTTCTATTTCAGCCTTTATGTATTGTTCTTCCTGTTCTATGCCGGCCTTTTCTTCGTCTTTTGCCGCCACCCGCCTTTCCCCCAGGTTTTTCAGGTATAAATTAAGGACGTTAATCCTTGTCGTGTTCCGCAGCTTTTCTATTTCTTTTGACTGCTTTTTAGGGACGCGAACGCGCTCAAGCCCAAGCGAGGACGGCTGGCCGGCTTGAGCATCTAACCCCTTTATTATTTCCCTAATTGCATTTGCGAGGTCCATATCGCTTGTATCGTCAGCCCATCGAAGTGTGCTCTCCAAGACTTTCCTTCTGACCTCGGGCGGAACGTGCGATATGGGCGCCTTGTTTCCGCTTTCCCTTGCCGGTGCGCTTGGGGTGCCCTCCTCAACCGCTGGCTGGCCTGCTTCGCTTTCCCGATTTCCGATTCTTGATTCGTCAAACATAGATTATTTTAATTAATCCCTTTTAAAATATAGTTATCCGTGTTTTATCTCAATAACATCACCGTCCTTTCCCCGTTTTTATATATTTTTAATATGAGCGGGGCGAGTCCTATTTATAAAGACTAAATTTTATAATTTGGTTTATCCATGCTTGAACTCAATAACATCACCGTCCTTTACAACGTATTCTTTTCCTTCTGTCCGCAATTTCCCTTGTTCTCGTGCCTTTGCATATCCTCCGGCGTTAATCAAATCCTTCCAAAAAACAATTTCTGCTTTTACAAATTTATTTTCAAAATCAGTGTGTATTGCAGCTCCGGCTTTGGGAGCCAAGTCTCCCCTGTTTATCGTCCAAGCCCGGGTCTCGTCTTCTCCTGTGGTCAGAAAAGTTATTAAATTCAACAGCTCATAAGATTTTTTAATCAAGCTGTCTGTTCCGGACATTTCCGGCAATTCTAAGGCAGACCTTTCTTCGTTAGACAACCCCTCTGCCTCAAGCTCTGTGGCAATGTCTATTATCAGATATTTCCAGTTATTTTTGTTAAAAATATCCAGCACCTCCCTATTCACCTCTTCCTCTTTTCCGTTTAGCAAATATAATCTTGGCTTAAAGGTTAAAAGCTGAAAACTTTGCAGGATATTTTTTTCATCCTCGGCAAATTCCTGGTCTATCAAAACCTTTTCCTGGGTCAAAAAGTCTTTCGCCTTTTTTAAAGCCGCCATTTCTTTGACTGCTTCTTTTTTATTTTGCCTCACATCGCCCATTAATCCGTCTATCCTTTTATTCAGAGTTTCCAAATCCTTTAAAATCAGCTCAACATCTAAAATTTCTTTTTCTTTCAAAGGATTTACATCTTGCTGGGTATTTATAATATCCGGACTTTTAAATGCCCTTAAAACATATAAAACCGCGTCTACTTCCCTGATGTGAGATAAAAATTTATTTCCCAGGCCCTCGCCTTGCGCCGCCCCCTTTACCAGTCCCGCAATGTCCACAAAATCAACTGTGGCATAAATTTTCTTTTTGGATTTTGATAGTTCCGCTAATTTATCAACCCTTTCATCCGGAACCAAAACCACCCCGACGTTAGGGTCGATTGTGGCAAAAGGATAATTTGCAATCAAAACCTGCTTTTTAGTTAAAGTTTTAAATAATGTAGATTTGCCGACATTCGGCAAACCTACGATACCGATAGATAATGACATAATAAAATTATGCCATAAAATTCGCTGAAGTTCAATCAACCCCGCACTAATTTCAGCAATGTTTTTAAAGATATTTTTATCGTGCGTGAAGCGCCTTCGGCTGTCTTTGTGCCACATCGAGAATATCGGCAAAATTGGTGAAGGGGTTTCGCGGCGGTAAAGCATCTATATTCCGCCACTCAAAAAAAAAGAGCTCGGGGAAAACTCTTTATTCCCCCGAGCCATAAACGATTTGACGAACTGAATCGCCCTATTTCTTCTCGGCGCCCATGCCGTCCTCGAACGAACCCTGCTGCAGGTTGACGCAGCAGGTGTCGCGGACCAGCTTGATCCCGCGCGCCGAGACATCATCCAGCTCTTCCACCGCGGCTTCGGCCTCCACCACCAGCGGGGCTGTGCCGGTCCTTTGGATCTTGCAGTACCTCTCGGCGTAGCCGACCCGCAGCATCTGCTCGGCGTACGCCACGATATCAACTTCGCCCCTCTCGAGCGGGGTGAACTGCATCGGCCGCTTGGCCCAGGCCGGCTCCATGCAGCGCATGGGGGAACCAGGCTTGACGCGCATGTTCTTCACGTGCGCACCGCAGACATAGTCGCCCACTTTGTCGAACCTGTCTTCCCACGCTTCGCCCTCCCAGCAGTGGCTGGGGTCAGCGTTCACCGCAAGGCAGGTATCATAACTGCAGAGGGCGGCCAACCGCAGGAAGTCATCGGCGGTCATCGCCGCCGTACCGGGATGGATTTCGTGGGCGAGTTTGATTCCGCACATGCGCGCTTTTCCACGAATGTTCTCGGTCAGGGTCAGGAAGCGCTCGTCTCCCTCTTTGATGAGGTCGTAGTCAGACCCCTTCCAGAACCCCCAGGGATATCCCGTGGCCACTTCCCATCCATAGGCCACGCCCCAGAACATGGGGACGATCTTGACCCCGAGTTCGGCGCAGAGGTCGAGGAGCTTGAGCGTGTAGGTCTCGGCCCACTGCTGGATGCCTTCGACATTCATCTTGGCCACCTCGGCCGGAATGAAGGGCCGTATGGCCTTGCTCCCGGTCCAGGCCGTGGTCTGAACCCAGATCGGGCAATGCGCCGAGATGCCGTCGAGCTTCAGGCCAGCGTCAGCGAACTTCTGCTTGATTGCCGCCGCTGGAAGGAACCCTCCTTTGCCGTCCTCCAGCATGAAGTTCGACGGCTGGCATCCGGCCGCGAAGGCCTCTTTGGCGAACTTCAGGAACCCACCCAGGCCCTTCGACCCGTGTTGCGCGCCCTCAACGGACGCATGAAACGCCTTTTTCCCCATCGTACTATGCCTCCCCTCGTCTTCTGCTTTTGCAGCCGTTGCCAAAAGGCAATGGAAAAACTGCAAAAAACCTTTGTTCTCAAAGACGCGAAAACAAACTCTTTCTATATCATTTTGGCCAGTTTGTCAACGGTCCACAGACAATAAAAAAGCTCTTCAGGACAAAAGAAATCCTGAAGAGTTTGCCTCATTGTATGAGACCGTTTACGGCACTTTTTGCAGCGGGCAGAGTTCCTTGCGGGCTTGGGTAAAGCTGCTGAACGCGCCTCCGCCAACCGCGGCAGTTATCATGGCGCCATACGCCGCAGTTTTATTTGCCCCGGGGCCCTTCCTGTTGATCAGCCAAACCCTTGCTCCCGGGGTCAGCGCCCTCGATTCCGCCGCCAACCTGTCCACAAAGAACGGAGAACGGGTCAGGCCGCCGGTAAGGATGAATCTGGCGGGCTTGGCAAGGCCGACAACTTCGTCCCGCACGAGGGCAACTTTCTCTGCGAGCTTGTACGCGATTGCGGCTTGGATGCCGGCAACCCGCTTTCCAAGAGAAGGAATGTTGTCTCCGACAAAAGGAGGCGTTTCATGGTGCATCTCCCATCCGGAAGGAAGCCCTTCTTTGAAAGCAAGGGCGTTGAGTGTCGGGTAATCCCTGCCTTCGCCGAATCCTCTGACGAATTCGTCGTAGCGGTCGGCGCACGAGGCCAGCATCGTCAGCAGGAGCCGCTGGCTGAAGAATTCGAAGCAAGCGGCATTTCCGGCCAATTTTGCTGCCGGGCTGCACACGCGCACTGCTGTTCCGCTGGTGCCGGCAGAAATGTAGATGGTCTCTTGATCATCTTCTGTAGCGCCACAGCCGACAGCAGAAGCGTGGTTATCGCCGAGGCCGGCAACCAAAGTCCAGCCATTTAGAATCTCGGCCACTCCCGACCATACTGATCTCCATGGATCTCTGCTGACACGGATGGAGCCCCCAACCTGGCCGCTCTGAATCGTATCAGGGAGCCACTTCGGATTCAAATCAGCCATTTCAAAGGCCTTCCGGGCCGCTGCCTTGCCATCTTGGAGAGTCAACCCGTTGCTCAACCCATCCGAGGTGCTGACCCTCATTATTCCTGTCAGCGCATAGGCGATGTAGTCGCCTGTGGTAAAAACCCTCCACAACTCTTCTCTCAGCTTCGGCATTTGCCCAAGCAGCCACATCAGCTTGGGCAGGATGAACCTTGGTTCAACCGGCCCGACCAGTACCTCCACGCCAATTTCTTTCAGGCGCGCGACTTCCGCGGTGGCTGCAGCGCATTGCCAGCTCAAGGCTGGCGCCGCAATGCGGTAGTCTTTGCCCAGCAGAGCCATGTCGTGCTGGCGGACGGAAAAACAAACCGATCCGCCTTTGCCGAAGACCCAGCCCTCTTTCTTGATTGTCAGAAGGGCTTCTACAACCATCCCCGGCAATTCGGCCAGGTTAAAGGCCGGCTGGTCGAGAAATTTTGTCGCCCCTCTTGCCGGGATTGAAACGAAATGCTCCTCGCTATCCGCGCTTCTTACCACCGCCGCCAAAGCGGTAGTGCTGAGGTCAAAGCCTAAGAGCTTAGCAACCTTCGGTTTCACTGTGTCCATCCGTCCTCCTCCCTGCCCGCTAAAATTCCGATTGCGGAATTCAACAGGCAAACCTGTTACCTTGAAAAATCAATGAACAACATCACAAAACAACTATATGAAAAATAACAGATAAGGGCAACTAAGTCAAATTAGCAATTCCTGTTTTACAAAAAGCCCAATTATCAATACAGCAAAAAAAACGAGCCTAAGGCTCATTTTTCATTTGGTGGACCCGGGGAGGAGTTTCCCGAAGGCATCGCCTCCTCGCCTTGCGAGGCTCGTCGCGATTCGGGGAGATTCTCCCGCGCCATCAAATTTAAAAGTATTCCATAAACGGAATATTTTTAAATTGGTGGACCCGGGGAGAATCGAACTCCCAGCTTCTCGTTGCAAACGAGATGTGTTGCCACTATACCACGGGCCCCCTCACCTAGAAATTTTAATCTTTTAAAATTTTTAGGTGAGAGGCTTAGAGCCTACTTAATCTCTAAAATTTTAACTTTTATTTTTTTACTGCCGGATTGGAAATTAAATTCTTTCCCGGCTTCCTGTCCGATCAGTTTTTCACCCAATGGAGACTGATACGATATCTTATTCTTTAGAATATTTGCTTCAGTAGGAGCTACAACCTGATAATTCTGTTTTTCGCCATCAAACAAAATTATAATTTCAGAACCAATCTGGATTTTATTTGTTCCGTCTTTCTCCCTGATCACCGCCTCATTAATTGCACCCTCCAACTCGGCAATCCTCATGCGCAAAAAAGACATCTTATCCCTTGCATCATGATAAGCCGCATTTTCTTTTAAGTCTCCGAAAGCAGCGGCCTCGGCTATCAATTTAACAATTTCCTTGTTCTTTGTCGTTTTTAAATAGTGCAGTTCGTCTTTAAGTTTTTGCAATCCTTCTTTAGTAAAATATTGTACCACGGTCGTGTGAGCGAAGCGAACACGATTGCCTCGCAAATGAGGATAACTAAAATCTTATACAGCCACCCATATATTTTTAATATGAAGGGTGCAAGACATTTAGTCCTCATTTGCGCTGGATACCTTATTCGTCACTAATGTTTATATTCTATAATGTTTTTATGTATATTTCAAGTAAAAAAAGCGGAGCACATGCAAGCATGGCTCCGATGGATAGTTCCCCTGGTGACAATGGTTCTTCGACAACCGGCGGCGTGGTTGAGGCTGTCAGCGACGCTGTCACAGGTGTCAGAAGCGTGGCCATCGCCACCAAGGGAATATTGATTCCTTACAATCTACGGCCCATCGGGACGGACATGGAGGAGGGGTTTCCAGGGACTCCGTCTCTCTGAGTAATAAACTGTAAGGAATTTCGAAAAGAGCAATTAAAGGCGGTGTGACGGCACGAATACGGTTAAAGATACCGGAATGGGACCGCAACAGCAGCCGATCCGATACCAGATGTCCCGTGAGGACAAATACCATACTCTCCTTCGCGCGCGAACTAGTGGAAACGTCGATGCGTCCACCAACATACGTCGCAGAATGCCGTCACAACCGCCCCGGGAAATATCAGCTGATATCAGTTAATATTTCGCGAGGCAGTTATGAAATCTGTTTTTAAAGAAAACAAAATAATGCAATTGTATTATAGTATAAGCAAGACGTCTTGTCAACTTATAGCTTTAAATGCAACCTGCCTGAGATTTATAGAGTTTAGTTTCTTAAAGTTGTTTCGAATAAGGAGAATTTTAAGCGACTCTCCTCAAAACGCTTTTAAATTGAAATCAAAATTTTCAGACTTCAATTCAAGTCGACTACATTTTTTAAAAAAATGATCCACGAGCAGCTTCCGCTACCCGTGCCTTGTTACGACTTAGCCCCTCTTACTGAATCTAGCTTAGGTCCTCTTGCGAGGAACTTCGGCTATCCCCAGCTCGCTTGGCTTGACGGGCGGTGAGTACAAGACTCAGGAACGTATTCATCGCCACGTAGCTGATTGGCGATTACTAGCGATTCCAGCTTCATGAGGTCGGGTTTCAGACCT
>CAIMWV010000005.1 GCA_903845295.1 Candidatus Staskawiczbacteria bacterium | reverse complement strand
GTTTCACCTCTTCAATCAAATTTTCGGCAAAATCCCTTACAATTTCATAATAATTATTTAAATTTATGCTTTTATCAATGACAAAAGAAATATCCCTTGAAATCGGAGGAAATTTGCTGACCTCTTTATATCTGCTGTTTATGTCTTTAAACTGGCCTGTAATCCTTGGATCATCCGACCATAATATTCTTATGTCTGGAATTCCCATTTTTATCATCGCCAATCTCTCCCCAAATCCAAACGCCCAGCCATTGTAAACTTCCGGGTCAATTCCAAAATTTTTCATAACTATCGGATTTACCAACCCTGCCCCATTTACTTCCATCCAGTTCCCGTTAAACATAATATCCATTTCAAGGCTTTCGATTGTGTATGGGAAATTATCATCTAAAAATTTATATTCTATGTCTTCTCCGAAAATTCCTTTTGCCAAATCGACTTGAACGTCTTTTAAATCCTGCTGAGTAATAATTTTTTTAGATTTTTTACAAATTAACAATCCGTCAATTTGATGAAATGCCGGATAATGGCTTTTGTCAATTTCATCTTTTCTATAAACTATTCCGGGAGCAAGCGCTTTTATTTCTCCGTCCATATCCAGTCTTTTTAAAACCTCCTTATCCTTAAGATAAAAGGACCAAAAAGCTGTCATCTGTGTTCTTAAAAGATGATTTTCGTCTAAGTAATATGTATCTGTTTCTCTTCTGCTTGGGTGGTTTTTGGGGGTATTTAATAAATCAAAATCTTGCTCAACTGTTATGATTTTTGGGAAACCAACTAAATCAAAATCTTTGAACCTGGGCAATTTAATTATTTGGTCAAATAAAATTTTAACGGGAGAGTTTTCCTTTTTTGTAAGGTCTGGAAGCTTTAACAGCCGTTTAATTCTTTCGGCCTTAACATCGGCTCTTTTTTCCAGTTCTTTAATTAAAGTCTTCTCGTTTTTGTCTTCTATTACAATATTTTTACGCATGTTTTTATATAAACTATTTCCTTATTTTAACTTAAAAACAAGTGGAAAGCAAGAGCTAAACTGGGGATAAAAATCGCAAAAAAAACTGGGCTGGCATATTGCCTTCCCAGCGGTTATTCACTCTTAAGATTGATTTGCCTTATGGCGATCAGGGATTACAGTGAGGGTCATCTCCTTCCCCAGCGTCATGGTCGCCGATGTCGGGTTCAAGCATAAACCCAGTACCCTTGACCTGGGCCGACACGCTGGCGCCGAGCGCTTCGGGTTCAGCTTTCTGCACCGGAGGCGGAGTTTCAGGCTTCGTGCCCTCAACAGTGCCGACTGGCGGCGGTTCAGCGACAGGCGGGGCAGCGCCAGTCTTTTCCTCGCCGGTGAAACAGCCAACTTCTCCGGCCGAATCGGACAGGGGCGTCTCTTTGCGTTTGGACTCGGGATCCTTCATCCTCTTGCGGCGCACCAGAACCGCGGTGCTGTCGGCAATGACCTTGAGATGGTGGCTCAAGCCGAGGAACTTGTGCTGAAGATCCCGCAGCTCAGTGATACTCAGCTCGTCAACCGAAGATATTCCAACGGTCATGGCCTTGAAGTCGTAGATTCGGGCGAGCCATACTATCTTCCGCTTGGCCGTTGAAAGCCGCTTTCTGGCCCTTATTGCAGTAAGACTTTTGCGCATAGCCACTCCCTCCTTCTATGTTCCCCTCAAAAATCGACTGACAAGGCATCTGCCAAGTCCAATCGCAAATCTTATGATTCCAGTTGTGAACGAACCAATATATGTACAAACCAATAATATATTATGTTATCCTTTTTGAAAAATATGTCAAATAATTGACATTTATGCTAAAGTAATATATTATTATTTTTGGATTCGGATGAATTCGGCTGTTTGACAAAGCTGTTAACCTGCAGTTAACCCCATTTTCGGAGGACACCAAGATGGCAAAAGCAAAAGCTCCAAGGCCAGCGCCGCGGGTCAAGGAATATCTGGTTCAGGCCCAGGATCCGATCAGTGATCGGACGGTTGAAACCACAATCCCGAGCGCAGAGTTCTGTGCAACCCCCTGCCCAGCCGGAATAGAGGTTGCAAACGTAGACAACGTCTACGTGACCAAAGATCGCCGGGCTGTCCAGCGCTTGATGAACAGCAGGCGCGATTGTGTGAACGTCCGCGTTTTCTGGCGATACCAAGCCGATAGCGCTTGCGTGCATGAGTGCACCGAGGAGTTTGTCCCTCACCCTGCGTCCACACAGCCGGCGAAAGTCACCCGGCAAATAGCTGCCGTCCGAAGTATTACCGGCCGAACCGGCTGGTAAACCGGCGCCTCCTCCGACAGAACAAAGCTGCTCGCCAATTAACGAGCAGCGTTTTTTTTACAAATAAAGGCAAAAGGGGTTGACATGGTTGCTTTACGAGGGAAAATGTGCCATCATTAGAGTATAGGCATTTATTATTAATCAAAACTGTTCAGCTGGTAATATCTTCGTAATAATTCAGTCCTGGGATGCGAAACAGAATTAGAATCAGATTTTATAAGCCAAAAAATGAGATGAGTTCAAGTTGCGACGAGGAGGCTGTAGCCCATGCGCTACACCGACGAAGTCGAAACAAAGAAATCAGCCATTTTATGGCTTCCCGAAGGGCGGACGAATTAAACCAGTCTTCTTCGTTGCTTCGGAGCTCGCGTATCGTAAACTTATACGCTTCGCTCCTCGCGCCTTGAAGTTTGCCTTAATTCGTTGCCGCTAAAATGATTATAATTCTGTTTCGCACCCCTAATTGCAATGGACTGAATCGGGTAGAAAATATTACTAATTGAAAGTTATTTATAATGCCAGCGAAAAAAGCAAATTCGGCTTTCATGAAGCCGTTAAAGCTCACTGCTGATTTAGAGGCAGTAGTAGGAAAAGGTCCTATGCCACGATCTGAAGTTGTGAAAAAACTTTGGGCGTACATTAAAAAAAATGGCTTGCAGGATCCAAAAAAGAAAAGAAATATAATTGCTGATGCCAAATTGAAAGTAGTTTTTGGCGGAAAAGGCGTAGTAGATATGTTTGAAATGACAAAATTAGTTTCAAAACATTTATCTTAATCAGATTTTAAACAAAAAACGCCCATAAGGGCGTTTTTTGTTGTATAGATTAATAAGCGACCAGTATTGCCAATCCAATGACTATAAGGATGATAGAAATTATTTTTTGATAAATTATCTTCTTAGATATTTTTTCTTTTAAAATTTTCGGGAAAAGAAATGAAAGAAATAATGTCGCAAGGAAAAGGAAAACATACTGAATTCCCCTTAAAGAATTTACTGTTGCCAAAAAGGCTATAGGAGCTAAAGATATGGCAAAACTTTGTAAAAAATTGGCTGCTCCACCGCAGGCCTGCGCGTACAAAAAGGCTCCCTGCGTTTTTTTGTTTGAAATCATCTGTTTTGAAAAAATTTCTTTTCTGGAATTTTTTGTGATGAGGAAAACCAAGGCAAACAAAAATACGAATATCCTTATCCAGATAATTCCCAGCAGAAACGGCAGATCTAAAAAAACGAACTTGGAGAAAACATAATCTAAAGAAAACATCATAGAGGAAAGAAGCGTAATTTTAAGATAATCACCGGTAACCTCTATATTTTTTTCAACAGAAATAATAACGCTGCCTGAAAACAATAATATAAATGCCAGAATATCTATCGCCGGCATTGCTTGAGGCCCCCAAAAAAGCCAGGTTAAAATGAAAATAAATATGGGCTGGGTAGCGCCTATAGTTGCCACAGCTCTCGAAACGTCAAATTTTTCTACAGCAAGAAACATAGTATATAACCCCAAGATATGGACGATGGCATCCAGGGCGATCCAGGCTAATTCTGTGGCATTGGGGAAACCGAATTTTGTAAACGGAATGAATACAACTACAAATAGGCTGATAATCCCTACATAAAAAGTATATGATTTTGATTTTGGCGCCCCATGTGCCTTGCCAGCTAAAACCAGTTTGTCTCCTAAAGAAGCCAAACCAAAAAATAAATAAGCTAAAATTGTCACTATGAGCCACAATAACATAATGCTGAGCCCGTAGCAGATTTTATTTGCTGTTGCTTCGAGGCTAATTTGATATTAATATTTTTGTCTGACATATTTTTCGATTATGGGAGCTATCTGCAGGATTGAAACCTCGGGCGGAACCTTTATCCTAATTTCCGGCAAAGTATCTGTTGTATAAATCTTTTTAACGCCTAAATTCCAGAGCTCCTTCCAGCTATCATTGGTGAAAAGTCCGTGAGTGACCATAATGATAATTTCCTCAACTCCTAATTTTTTTAATTCTTGGCAGGCAACAATTAAAGTTCCTCCTGTATCAAGAATATCATCGACTATAACTGCGCGTTTTCCCACTTTTCCCTTAAAAGCAGCTGAAATTATCTGCCCGTTTCTTTTCTTCTCAAAATAAGATATCTGACTTTTATCCCCCAGACATTTTTTAAGTTCCTTGCACCTGTTTATTGCACCCTCATCAGGAGCGATAATAGTTGCATCAACAAACGAATTTTTTTTAATTTCATCTGCAAAAATTTCAGCAGGCGAAAGCGAAACCAACGGTATTTTAAACATTTTTTTGGCAAGCCGGCTATGAATATCTACTGTTATAACCTCGCTTATTCCGGAAATTTTAAAAGCTTTGCTGAACCAATCCATTGCCAAGCCTTTCTGCGCCTCTTTCCTATCCTGCCTAGTGTAAGCTAAATAAGGCAAAATGGCTGAAATTTTTTTAGCTCCATCGTTTTTCAAAGTATGGCATAAAAACATCAATTCTATCATCTGCCGGTCCGGCGGAGCATTTGTACCTAAAACTAGACATTTTGAACCCTTCACATTATCGTTGATTATAATTTGGGCCTCGTTATTTGTAAACCTTTTTAACTGATAGGTGCCCTTTTTTATTCCCAATTTTTCGGCAAGACTTTCTGATAAGGCTTCAAAACCCGGTATATTATAAAGTAATGTTTGCATTATGTTCTTAATAAAGTTAAAACTTCTCTGTCGGAAACTTGGTCAAAATTATCGTAATATGCGCCGACTGCGCCTAAAAATACTTCGGGAACGGAAAGTGAAATAAATTCGTCAACCTCTTTTCTCATTGAATCAACTATTTCTTTCGGAGCAACCGGAACAGCGACTATTATTTTTTTCGGTTTATTTGATTTAATCTCTTTTATCGCAGCAGACATTGTCAACCCGGTAGCTATGCCGTCATCGACTATAATCGCAATTTTACCCTCGGGATTGATGGGCTGTTTATCTTTAGAATATAATTCCCTTCTTGATTTCGCTTCTGCTTTTTTCTTTTCAATTTCTTTTTCCAGCCATTTTTTATCTATATTTTGCAGCTCGATTTCGTTAAAAACCGCGTTTCCATTTTCTGATGCGGCTCCTATTGCATATTCCTTAAAAGAGGGATGGCCGATCTTTTTAATAATCAAAGTATCCAGGGGGCATCCCAGCTTTTCAGCAACTTCCTTACCTATTACCACTCCCCCTCTTGGCAATGCATAAACAACAGCATTTCTTATGCCCTTATATTTTAAAACAGCTTCAGCTAATTTCTTGCCGGCATCTATCCTGTCTTTAAAATGCAGATTTTTCTCAGCCATATATTTATTTGATTATTACCTTATTTTATCAAAAAACCACCTCAATTAAAAGGTGGTTTTGTAAAAAATGCACACCGATGAGTCTAGATAAGCTTAAGCAGAGATAATTTTTTATTGATATTATCGATTTATCAATTGATTCAACACTCGTCTGGTGTTGGGCCCTACCTGGCCGTAGCCGAAGTCGCCTTGTTTAGCTATATTGTAATAGACCTGGAAATCTTGGACGGCTTTCAATGTGGCCGGACCAAAATTGCCGTTGGATACAACAGATTGCGGGAAGAAGCCCAGC
>CAIMWV010000004.1 GCA_903845295.1 Candidatus Staskawiczbacteria bacterium | reverse complement strand
TCCAGATATTCCGTGCCATTTTTCAACAAATCCGGCGAGTGCCATAAACTGGTACCCAAAAGTTGAAAGCCTTTCACATCATAAAAATCAAGTTGTGAAGTAATCAGTTTTACCCGCGAAGCAGAATCAGGAATGAACAAAGCTTCGAAATCAACGGATATTGTGGTTTTATTTTCTGCTTGATCGTTGCGTTTTTTTTGAGGAGCATTAACAATAGTGCCGGTTAATTTATTGATTTCTTCTTTAAAATCTGTTTGATTTTTACTGTAGGGAATTGCTTTCTCCACCTTGCCGCCTATGCGCATTACTTCCTCACGAAAAATTTTTACCATTTCCTCGCCATAATCATCTTGGGGATATAAGACGGAAAATATTGCGTAATTCAAATCATCCAGAGAATATTTCACTAAAGCTCTGATTTGCTGTGAGGGGGTCAGAAAATTCTGGAAGACATATTCGCCTATAGAAGTCACCCCTTCTTTGGGTGTTATTAAAATTAACGGCACTTTCCACTTGTCTGCTTCGCGGGCCGCGTCCATTGCTTCCGCGGTTCCGGTAATGGCGATAATCGCCATAACATTTTCAGCATTGGCCAAATGTTCTATGGCTGCTTTTGTTCCTTCCGGCAATCCACGGGAATCTTCAACAATAACTTTCCATAAAGGTTTCTTTTTTTCATCAAGCATCCCTGCAGCCAGAAAGATTGCATCCTGCGCTTTATTTCCCAAGTCAGCATATTGACCGGACAGAGGAAGCACACATCCTAAAGTATTGCGATTGAGCTTGACAGCCGGAGGTATAATTTCCGGAAGTTCAACCACCGGCGGATTTTCCGGCAAAACTTTTACTTCCGGAGACGGAGTCGGGACAGGCTTTTTGGCATCAATTGCCATTGTTGAACAGGAGAGGGAAAAAATGACCAGCAACAAAATAAATATTTTGTCGAAAATACGATAAAAGTTCATTTTGCCTCCTTGATAATTTTCAGCATATAATTACGGGCACGTTTAGCCAAATCAGGCCTGTCCAATAAAATAGAAATCTCATTATTATATTTCAAGGCCGCTTGCGTAAGATTGTGGCTGCCCAGAAGAATTATCCGCTCGTCAATTACAATAAGCTTTGTATGTGTTGTTTGACGAGGTGAATCGAAATAGACCTTGACACCTTTTTCTTCAAGAAGTTGCTTTGTCTGCTGGTTTTCGGCATCAAGTTTATAATCATTTCCGCCGGTGTTTTCCAGAATCACAATGACTTTTATTCCTTTTTTCACTGCCCGTGCCAGATGTGCTAAAATTATATCAGAATAACTATTCTTATGCACACCGGCTTTAAAAGAAAAAATCGACATGAAGATTTCGCTTTGCGCTTCATCAATGGCCTTCAACAACGCAGGAAAGTAATCTTCATTGGTCAAAAGAATCGCCGGACATGTTGACTGATCAGAGTAAACTGCATTGAGCTTTTCTTCAGCAAACGCTGGTGATAATGCCACAATCAAAAACGTTAAGCCGCAGAGTACGACAACAACATTTTTTCTGCTTGAATCAAAACTGCCCATATTTCCTCTAACTTTTTTATTCGTGAAACTCCAATTCCGATAGCGAAGCGCAGCGGAATTGGTAAGTTGAACAATCCCGCTAAGCGGAGGGTTTCATACCTGTGATTATTGTATAATATTTTTCAGCTTT
>CAIMWV010000003.1 GCA_903845295.1 Candidatus Staskawiczbacteria bacterium | reverse complement strand
GGAATTACATGGCTAATAAAAAGTATACGGTCAAACAGGGCGACACGCTGGTAAGCCTGGCAAAGACGTTTTATAACGATCCGATCCATGCCGACTCATTGAGAAAGATCAACCAGATCGCGCCACAGGATGATGTTCGCGTCGCAATGGAAATTATCCTGCCGCCAAGAGTTGCGAGCCTTGGTCCAAGCGAAAATGTCGGCGATAAAATGGTGAAGCATATTTATTACGGCAAGCTTCAGGATACTTCAAAGTATCTTTTCCCGCTGCCGAAAGAATTTCAGGATAAAGGATATCATTCAGGTTCGAGGATGTTCGGTTGTAATCGCAGTGGAAGGGCACATGCCGGGTGCGATTTATACGCTGATATTGATACGAATATTTTTGCGGTTGGAGATGGAACTATCATTGGGTACTACCCTTTTTATTGGCAAACCTATGCTTTAGTAGTCGATCATGGTAAATTTATCGTTCGATATGGTGAAGTCCAACCACCTTTATCGGCCAAGACAGATTTTCCTAAAGAATTCGGCGTTGATCCGCCACCGGATCAACATATGAATGGATTGCCAGGAAATCTTGCCGTGGGCAAGGATGTTCAACGTGGACAAAAAATTGCTTATGTCGGATTGCTAAGAAAACCTGATGGAAAAAAAAGAATTGACTGGGACCAAGCAATGTTGCACTTTGAAATGTTTCAAGGAACCGAAGCAAAGAGTATAAACCTGACCGATAGGCAAAATTTTAATAACTACGATAATGTCCCGAAAAAAGCCTATATGCGAAGAAAAGACTTATTGGATCCAACCACTTTTTTGGACGATACCGTATTTGTTTAATTTGAGGAGAGGGCATGAATCGTTTTTTTATTATCTCAATTTTTTTTCTATTTTCTTCCAGCATTTATAGCAGCGATAATTTCGACAAGGTAGTTCGGACTAAATCTGAATTATGCAGTAAACCTAAAATATTCAAAAACGCGAAAGAACTATCAGTAGGAACGAAAGTCACCATAATTGATACAACTCCAATATTCGGCATTATTTATGGTAAAGAATCTCCCTGGATAAAAATAAAAACTCAAGATGGGGATACCGGATTTGTGCTTCTCGGTGAAATTTCGACTTTGGAAGGATTGGTAAATGAAAAAAAAACCATTGAAGAAGCCAAAAACAAACCTCTTCCTGATCTATCAAAATATATTTCGAAATCTTATGCCAATTTCAGAGATTTTGATCCTTTGTTACAAAACGCAGAATTCATTGCTTTAGATTCGAACTTTACGCTCTCCGCATATGTTTATGATCACAATGAAAATTTTAATATTTTTGTATTCAGCAAATTTTTGGGACATAATGGCCCAAACCCTATTAATAAATTATTAGACGTTCTTGTTGTCGACAAGCGACTTTTTAAAAATGTAACAGCCGTGTCCTTGAAAGATTGCAAAAAAATTGGGACAAACGAAATTGGTTCAATTATCGGGGTTTACTCAGTTGAAAATCAATATAAGAAAAAGAATGATGAG
>CAIMWV010000002.1 GCA_903845295.1 Candidatus Staskawiczbacteria bacterium | reverse complement strand
CCGCGCTTTTTTAGGAAGCCGTTTCAACAACGGCTTTTTGGTTGTATAATAAAATAATAATTAAAATATAAAAATATGACAACATTTATTTTCTTAATTATTGTTATAATAATAATTGTCCTATGGTCTGTATGGGGATATTTTTCTTCCCGCGTTGAACATATGGACTATAAGGTTGTTAAAAAAATGCGCGGTTATGAGATTCGTGAATATCCGGCCCATATCGTTGCTCAAACTACTGTTAAAGGAAAATATGAAGAAGCTCTTAATATAGGATTTATGATTGTCGCCGGATATATTTTTGGCGGCAATACTAAAAAACAGGCTATTGCCATGACAGCGCCCGTTACAGAGCAGAAGGAAATTTCAGAAAAGATATCTATGACATCGCCGGTTTTGGCTACGACAGAAGGAGGGTCGCATATTATTTCTTTCGGCATGCCTCGTTCATATACTTTAGAAACGCTGCCCGAACCGACAGACCAAAGGGTTAGAATTATGCAGATACCTGCGAAAAAATTTGCTTCCTTAAAATTTTCTTGGTCCAGGTCGGCTGGAAGAGTTAAAAAAATGGAAACAAAACTGATTTCTGACCTTGCTAAGGATAAAATAAAAGTAGTTGGGAGTCCTGTTTATGCCGGCTATAACGCACCATGGACGCCGCCATGGATGGTCAGAAATGAAATAATGGTTGAGGTGTTGTAGAATTTTATTCTAAAAGCGCGCGAGCAAGCATTTAATGGCAAAGCCGCCTTTTAATTGAGGTGGTTTTTTGATTTGACATTTTATTTCTATAGTAGTAATTTGTAATTAGTTCCCTGACATAGGGATGGCTTAAAACAGGTTCGAAATTACAAGAGGAAGGAGAAAGCAAATGGAGAGGAAAACCATTGCTCTTGTGACCGGAGACGGCTCCGGTCCTGAAATGATGGCGGTAGCTTGCGCCATCGCTATCGAAGCGGCCAAGAAAGACGGCATCGAGATTGTCTTTGAAAAAACTCCGATGGGGTGGAATGCCTACGAAAAGTATGGCGACACGCTTCCAAGCGAGTCTTTTGACAAAGCAATCAAAATCGGCACGGTTTTTTTCGGCGGAGTCGGCGATCCTAAGCTCGACGGCACCATCGGCGCGAAATATCCCGTAATGAAACCTGAGGCGAGGTGCTTGCTTGCTCTGCGCAAACACATGGGATTGTTGCTCAACTTCCGTCCCATGATTTACTACAAGGAGCTGGCCCATCTGGCGAATGTAAAACCTGAAACGATTCCGGATGGAGGAATCCAACAGGTCTGGATTCGCTTTCTGCTCGAGGACAGTTACTTCGGCAATGAAGACCTCATGGATCTGCGGCCGGATGAGTGTGCGAAAATCGGCGTGAAGCTGAAGAAGAAAGTCATGGGAGACGAGGAGCTCGTCACCGACATCGCCTACTTCCGCCAGAGCACCGTCAAGAAGTATATCCGGGCGGCATTCGCTTATGCAAGGAGTGCGGGGCTGCCCCTCATTTCCATCGACAAGGCGAATGTCATGGCGCGGTACGACTTCTGGCGCAAGATTGTCACGAGAATAGGGGAGGAAGAATTCCCCGATGTGCCTCTCACGCACCAGTTGGTCGATTCGGCCAATGCGCTCTTGTTCACTCCGGCAAAACTCCACGGCGTCATTGCCTGTGGAAATGAGCACGGGGACATATTGTCAGACGGCGCAGCAGCTGCGCTCGGCAGTATGGGAATGATGTGCAGTTCGGCAATCAATCCCGACACCGGCAAGGCCATGTTCGAAAGCGGCGCGGGAACAGCCCCGACGCTTGCCGGCCAGGACAAAGCAAATCCGATCGGCCGCATCCTTACCGCTGCCATGATGCTTCGGCATCTGGGGGCGGTTAATGGCGCAAGGGCCATTGAGGAAGCGGTCAAGAAAACCTTGGGCATGGGTTATCGGACCGCCGACATGTGCGCTTACAGTTGGAACGGTGTGCTGGGCACCTTAGGGATGGGCAATTTGATACTTTCGTCTCTGTGATTCGCAAAGCGCCTTCTCCAACTCGGAGAAGGCGCTCTTTTTTTATTCCAAACTAACATGTAACTTTTCCCAGAACCAAATTAGAACCCCAGCAGTAGAACCTTGTGCGGCTCGGTTCACTACGGGGCAGGCTGCGTCCCATCGGGCGCGCGCAAATGATCGGCTCAACGCGTTGAGCCGATGGATCCAGCCACCTTTTAATTGAGGTGGTTTTTTGGTAAAATTAGATAATATACCTATAAATTACAGCCTTATATATAGCCTTTTATATATTTTTATTACGAAGGGTACAAGATATTTTCTATATGAAGGGTGCAAGACAAAGATATGAAATCGTTTAAGGTTTGCATTATTATTTTATTGCTGGTTGTATTAATTGCTCCTTCGACTGCTTTTGCCGTCTGGTGGAATCCGTTGACATGGTTCAATAATTGGGGCAGAGGGGAGACGAAAAATGAGCAGAAAGCCTTGCCCATAAATAATACTAGCGTGACAACAACGCCTGTGCCCGAGAATAATACTAGCGTGACACCAACGCCCGCGCCCATAAATAACGCCAGCGGGACAACGACTGTCTATGGCGTAGAAATGCAGAATAAATGCTTTACGAAATTTCAGGATTTTATCAAAACTTACGGCGCAGACTATTCTAAATGTTTGGCGGATTTTGATTTCAATGAGGAATATTGCGTCGGATTCGATCCTGCCACGGAAGGATTGTCTGATATAAATCTAATTGTTATTTTGGATTCCTCCGGTTCAATGGCGGAGAAAATCGGCTCACAGGCAAAAATTGATGTTGCCAAGAAAGCAGTTTCTGATTTGTTGATTAAAATGCCAAAAGGCGTAAACACCGGGCTTGTAGTTTACGGCCACAAAGGTTCAAATTCAGCGGCTGATAAGAGTTTATCCTGCAAGGGGATTGAAGAAGTGGCCAAACTCGGCACAAATAACAGCAGCAATATTATAGCCGCCATGGATTCTTTTAATCCTAAAGGCTGGACTCCGATAGCCGGTTCGCTCGATTTCGCAAAAAATATTTTTAAGAATAACGGAACAAGCAATAAAAATTATCTGATTTTAGTTTCTGACGGCGTTGAATCTTGCGACGGTGATCCATTAACCGCAGCAGAAGGTCTCAAGGCAGAAATTCCGGGCATTAAATTAAATGTTATCGGCTTTACGAATGACAGTAAAACGCAAGAATTTTTAGAAAAAATTGCCACTGTGGGCGGCGGTTCGTATTTAACCGCCTCTAATTCATCGGATATCGCTAAGGCGTTTAATGACGAACTTCTAGCAATAAAGGAGGATTGTCTTTCTGTAACCCTTTTTCAAATGTATTCAAGAAATAATGCTAATAATATGAGCAACCTAAACTGCTGGCTCGCCGCATATGACAAAGAATCAGATGATTTTACTGCAAATGTATTGCAAAAGTCTTTTGATGCGGAATGTAATTTAGAAATATCTAATGCCTTGCGGCTCCGACAAAATGAATTTTGGTATAAAAAAGAAGCATTAGCAGAAAAGAACAGTGCTATCTACGATAAAATTAAATCCGATTTTAATAATCAACTGCAAGTTTTAGAGAGTTCGAAAAATTAAAATTAGTAAATGCCGCCTTTTAAGTAGAGGTAATCTAACAAGTCCATATTCTGCTGCAATTCATAATTTTGGCTGCAAAATCATAAAAACTCTTCTGCTTGCTACTTTGCAGCAAACATCGTCGCTTTTCTGATTTTTCGCACAAAATTATTTCGTTTCGCAACGAAAGAGACTTATTAGATTGCCTATTGGGCGGTTTCTTGGTAAAGTAAAAATATAATAATTAAATTATCAGCCTTCTATATAGCCTTCTGTATAATTTTTATCTGAAGGGTGCAAGATATTTTTTATATGAAGGGTGCAAGAAAAAATATGAATAAGTTATGGAATTGGTTGTTATATTTAACTAATAATGAGGAAAGCTCCCGACACGAGCAAGAGTTTGACGTGGCTTTTCTAACTATTAACACGATAGCTTTATTTTGCGGCGTCTTTTTGTTTATCATCCACGATGCTTCGGAGTGGATACCGGTTCTAATAATTGAATATACGTGGGCATTTGATAATATGCGCAATAATCGAAATTGGTGAACCGGCAACGACAAACAATGGGAGCATTCATATATTTTTTATTAATCTGAAATTCAAACCGCCTCTCAGGCGGTTTTTGGTTTGGTTTTGACTTCCGCATAAAAACGTGTTAAATTTTAGCATTATCGGATCATGTGACCCGGTATCCTTGCCGCAGGATTTTGCGGCAATTAGCACATTTCAAACAGGAAAGGGGGTGATGCTGATCATGGGCAGAACGCATGAGTGCCGCAACGGATGGAATATCCGTAGCGACGAGCCCGTTGTCTTCCAAATAAGGTTAAGATATGTAGTTGAAGAAGAAATAACTGAGATTTTGGTGAACGGGGAGAAGGTCGCCGAGATCCCGTTTATTGTAGATGATCCAGCATCCTGCCATTACATTTTGGCGATGCACATGCCGAACTTCAATCTGAGCAGGGAACAGGGTATCTTGTTTAAATATGTGTTTACCATGAGGCATTTCAAATCTCCCTGCCGTCTTATGGTGCAAACTGGCGAAGAGAAAGTTTGTTGTTCGATTATTATGTGTCCCAACCGGCGTTGGGATGTCGAAAAAGGGAGGCCAAAATGTGTATTGAAGTGAGCTCGACGAGTAAATCTCTTAGGGCTCTTTTTTTATTCCGAAACCACAGGCTTTTTATTTGCATTTTTGTTTTATAAAAGGCAGAATATAATAATAATCTCATGGAAAAAGAAAATAGCGGACTATCAGAAAAAATTTATAGAGTTTTAACAAACAAAAAATTCAGGGCTAAGGCGCTTCCTTCTGAAGATACAAAAAACCTTATTTTAGAAAAGATCAACAGAAAAGTATCGGAAAAACTGCCCATAAAGCTGCTTTTAGCCTGGGGAGGATGTAAGAATCCGAACCTGCCTACAGATTCTGCTGAACTATGCGAGAGGGCAACATTGGATAATTTGAAGAGTTTGAATGAAGAAGCGGTTAAAATATACAAACCTGGACTGAAAATTTATATCTGTCCCGGCGACGGAAGGGTTCAAAATGTGAACAGTATCTCCAAAAATAAGACAGAGAAATATGTCAAAACCTTAACTGATATTGTCAATGAGTATAACGGGCTGTTTTCAGTTATACCTGCATCAGTTTTGTATAAAAAATATTCCAATGATTTTCCTGCTTTTTTGAAAAGGGCGGAACAAGATTTCGCAGATGATATTTATAGCCACCCGGATTTTGAAAAATTGGTATGCAATGCCGGAAAGAATGTTTTCCATAAAGATTTAGAATCGGAAAAAGAGATTGAAGAAAGAAATAGGAATGCCGCCAAAAATTACATAGTTTACAGGGTGGCGGAAGAGAATGCGGAGATTTTTAGGGAATTTGATGATTGCATCAGGTCTTTTTTCATAAAATATGCGCCTTTCTATAAAAAATATATCAAGGATATTTCGAAAACCAAGCCGAGGTTAGATTGCGTATTGATATTTTATACGGGCAAAAAGGGGAATATAACCCAGCCATGGCAAGCCGTCGGCGTCAAACATGGCGAGGAAATATTATTCCTGAGCCAAGAAAGATTAAAAAATAGCATTTAAAATTTTTTATGTTTTTATAATGATGAAAGCCGCCTTCCAACCGGGGCGGCTTTTTTGTTTGACAAAACAAAAAAATAAACATAATATTACAGCAGTTCTCGGATGAATTAATAAGAATCTGGTCCTTGGCAAATGGAGGCGAGAAAGATGGAGGAAGTGGAGAGCGTGGAATTGGATTTGATCAGAACCCCGTTTGTAAAAGGGACAACAATTGAGATTGTCGGCGTGGGGCAGAAACGGCTGGTTTCCCAGTATGGTAACATTGCCGTAGCAGTGGCGATGGCTTACCATATCCTTACAGGGATCGAGTTTCCGCTGAATACCAGGCGATTTGCGGATAGAGTAATCGTCCTCGAGTACGACAAGATCCAGAAGTTTTTGAAGGTCCACATTGTTGGCTGAGATGCCGACAAAACAAATGTTCTTCACGGATTCGTAGGAGAACTTTTTTATTCCAGAACAACACCACCTTTTAATTGAGGCGGTTTTTGTTTGTGGTATAATGATTTAATAATAATTGATCTGCGTTTTGCAAACGCATAAATAAATGGCAAACTTATTAAAAGATTTCAAGCAATTTTTGCTCCGCGGGAACGTGGTGGACCTGGCGGTCGGCGTGGTGATCGGAGCTGCATTCGGCTCTGTCATAACAGCCCTGGTTTCAGATTTAATAACCCCGCTTATCGCCGCTATTGCAAAAGTACCGGATTTTGGCGCGCTTAAGTTTACGCTCAACGGCAGCCAGTTTATGTACGGCCACTTAATAAATGCCACTGTTTCTTTCATTCTTATTGCGGCCGCCGTATTTTTCTTTGTGGTAAAACCTATAAATTTTCTTGTCGCAAAGTCCCGGAAAGAACCGCCGGCTGATCCGACCACAAAAAAGTGTCCTGAATGCCTGAGCGAAATACCTATTGGCGCTAAGCGCTGTTCCCATTGTACACAAATAGTCAGTTAAAAAATATGGAGAATAATAAAAAAGTTTCAATAGCCAAAAACGGGCCTTACTGCGTTTACGGGAATATCCCTTTGGCAAAACAAATATCAACTGTCGGCAAATCAGGCGAGCCCGAAGAGTGGAAAATAGGGAAAGAATATCCAAAACAGGAGTCTTATTCTTTATGCAGATGCGGAAAGTCCAAAAATAAGCCCTTTTGCGACGGGTCGCATTTAAAAAATGATTTTGACGGCGCAGAGACCGCAAGCAGGAAAGAATATATAAAACAAGCCGAAAAAATTTCGGGGCCGGATATTGACCTTACTGATGCCGAAGAGCTTTGTTCTTCTGCAAGGTTCTGCCATTTGGCAGGCGGGACATGGGACAACGTTGAAAAATCAGACAATCCTAAATCAAAAAAGATTGCGATACAGACAGCCTGCAATTGCCCTTCGGGAAGATTAGTGGCATGGGATAAAAAAACTAAAAAACCGATTGAAAATAAATTTGAACAATCCATAGGCATCATAGAAGACCCTCAGGCAAAAGTGAGCGGGCCTGTCTGGCTGAGGGGAGGCATTGAATTGGAATCAGCGGACGGTACTAAATATGAAAAAAGAAACCGTATGACCTTATGCAGGTGCGGAAAATCCAAAAATAAGCCTTTTTGCGATGGCAGCCATATAGATTGCGAATTTAATGACGGGGACAAGAGCCTTCTTTAAATAAATTTTATAATATTATAATATGGGCAAAAAAATTTATATATTTTTAATTATTATCGGGTTTATTTTGGTTGTTGCCGCCGGTATTTTTTATTTTTTAGCCAGTAAACAAACAAACTCCGTTGTTTGCACGCAAGAAGTAAAAATTTGCCCTGACGGTTCTGCCGTCGGCCGGGTAGGCCCCAATTGCGAATTTATGCAATGCCCCGCAGCTAAAAATAATTCCGCTGAAACTGCCGGCCAGCAAAACAAAGTTACACAATCAAATAAAACCACAAATAATATGCAAAATTTTCAAATAAAAAGTACTGCGTTTGTTAGTAACGGCAGAATACCGGCTAAATATACCTGCGACGGAGAGGGGATAAATCCTGAGCTTTCAATTTCCGGAGTTCCGGCGAATGCCAAATCACTCGCCATTATTCTTGATGATCCGGATGCGCCGGGAGGCACATTCAACCACTGGGTTGTCTGGAATATCCCTCCGACAGTCAGCACGATAAAAGAGGGAGGCTTAGTTGAAGGAGTTGCAGGCATAAACTCGGGCGGGGATAATGGGTATTTCGGCCCCTGTCCGCCGTCCGGCACGCATCGCTATATTTTTAAACTTTATGCCCTAGACGCTTTGATAAGCCTTAACAGCAACGCAGGAAGCTACGATTTAAAAAATGCCATTAATGGCCATGTTCTAAATCAAACCCAGCTGACAGGCTTATACAGATAAGAAATTAAAAGCCCGAGACATCTTTCTGTATCGGGCGCGCCCTTCGGCAAGCTCAGTGTAAACTATTTTTCGAAACCGCCCTTTAATTAGGGCGGTTTTGTCTTTGTTGTCAGCCTTGATTTGGGGATTTTTACTATTTTGGGCGGAGAAATCTAGGTATTAGCCTCTGGTACCATTTCGGGTTTTCAGTCGGTTTTTGTGTTCCTTGTTGTTCCTCCTTTTGTTGCTCCCTTATTTTTTCCATCAGTTGCTGATGTTTTGTTCCTGCGATTTGCTCTTCGGGTTCTGGGTCAGTAACAGCATTAGATTCTTGAGTTCCGGTTGTTTCCTCAAACGATCTGTCTATTTGTTCTTCAGCTTCTTGTCTTATTTTTGTGTCATTTGCCATTCTTTGTTTTTTCTTTTCCTCTTTTTTTCTTTGGTCTGCCAAATAATCATCATATTCCTGGGTACCTTTAAGCCTTTCTTCCAAAGTTTTTTTATATCCTTCAATTTTTATTTTTTCTGCACCTTCAGCGAGGCTTGAAGCTGCATTCAAAAATTTGAGTTGTTCAATATCCGGCATATTATTAATGTCTTCAAAGTTTAATCCTTCTTCCGGCGGCTCATCCACCATTAACGAGGAATCAGATGATGGCTCAGATTCATTTTTGCTTACCATAATTTTGTTTAAATTAATATGATATCTTAATTTAATATATAAAAAATAACAGACAAAAGCAAGGATTTTGTTTGACCCTTCGCCCGATTTTTATCTAAAAGTCGGGCGAAGGGTTGACATATCCATACTATTTAGTAACCTGTAAATAGCTCTTCGTTTAACCCCGATAGAGAGGGAAAAAACATGCTTAAAATCCAGATTGACTGGATTCCTCTTGTCGTATCGGTTTTAGTGCCTTTTGTTTTCTCTGTTTATTTTTTCTTTGTCCATCTTCAGCAGAGAAAGCGTATAAATCAATTGGGAGGGGGATGGATTACCCTCAAGAAATTAGGCAGAAAAGAGGGCCTTAAAAAGCGCATTGAGTATATTGCCGGGCTTTCGCTCTTTATGTCCATAATTCTTTTGCTTTTCAGCCTTGTGATGGCAGGAAAGTTCCTGAAACTTTTTTAGCTTGAATCCGAAGCTTTTGAACAAACTATGGTTCTGTGGCAACATCACGGGACTTTTTTTTCCATATTTTTTATTTTGTGGTAAAATTAAATAAAATTAATATTAAATAAT
>CAIMWV010000001.1 GCA_903845295.1 Candidatus Staskawiczbacteria bacterium | reverse complement strand
GATAATTTTTTCATCGGATATATTTTCAATATATTTTACTATTGCCCTCAAGCTATTATGGCTGGCCACCACCAAAACATTTTTCCCAGATTTCAAATCTTTTTCAATATATTTTTTATAAAAAGGAATTGTCCTTTTGTAAACGTCTTTTTCGCTTTCTCCTCCGGGAGGAGCGATATCATAACTCCTGCGCCATAAATGGACTTGTTCCTCTCCATATTTTTTGATTGTATCTTGTTTATTCAAACCCTGCAATTTCCCATAATATCTTTCATTCAATTTTTCTGAAACATAAGTGGTTAAATCATTTTCGCTGATATCGGTAAAATTACCCCATTTTTGCATTTTTCCGCCGTCTAAATGTATAAAAAGCGGATATTTTTCTAGGATGGGAGCTCCCTCTTTGAGGGAAGCTCTCGCATCCCGACCAATTAACCTTAGTGTCCTGCAAACTGTCTGATGATTTCTTGACAATGGAGAAGTATATATTACATCCATATCAAAACCGACAAATTGTTGAGCAATATTTTCTGATTCCTTTATCCCCTCCTCTGACAAAGGATTATCAACCCAGCCAGCGAACCTATCGTCTAAATTCCACTGCGATTTAAAATGCCTTAATAAAAATAATTTTGACATAAATTTTTTTGGATTAAATGTTTTCCGATTCTATTTTTGCTATTATCTGCTGATCTATAAATTGAGGCAAGTCTTCCGGGTCGATATTCTGAGCTGATTTCGCATTCAAAATATCAAATAATCTTTTTTCAACAAGGTGGCCGATCCTGCGCTGCGCCTCGTGCGGCATTTCTCCCCCAAAAAATTTCTTCCCGTCTTCGTCCAATTGTTTGTATTTTGGGTTTCCTTCTGCCTTAGCAACGCGGATATCTAGCGAATTCATTTTTTTCCCTCCGCTGACAACAGCCGGCTCCACCCAATCGCTTCCCTGCGTATAGTCATCCACATAATGTAAAACAAGGCGCGCTATGTCTGATCCTGAAAGGTGTATTTTCCCACAAATCTTTTCCATATCTTTCAATGAGTCTAAGGAAACAGAATTTACCAGTGTAATGACTTTTTCTCTTATTCCTTTTTTCCTCAAAAATTCTGCTGCCCTTTTCGAAGCAACTTCCATATCATACCAACTCAAGCCGTTCGGTCCCGCCTTTTTCATTTCTTCTTTTTTAAAAAAATCGTGCAGTGCCGCGGCCTCAATTAAATCTTTAGTTACGCTTTCTGATAATCCTAATTGTTCTGCAAATACCGAAACCCTGGCTACTTCCATGAGGCAATGCTCTGATACACTCCTCCAATTTTCTGCATTATCTTCATTTTCTGTCCCCTCTTCTTTTTTTGTATCCTTTTCCCATAAACCAGCTTCTCGGTGCAGTAAAAATTCGGGCTTTAATTTCAAGCCAATTTTCACGAAAAAATTTGTCTTTTTTTCTTCAAATGAGCTGCTTCCTTTTTCCGAAGTAGGTAGTGGTTTGTTTTCCATATTATTTTTTCAGTTCTTTTTCGATTTCTAATAGCCTACTGTATTTTATCATCCTTTCTGGTTTTGCGGGAGAGCCGGCTTTTAGAAAGTCTGCTTTCAAACCGACTGCTAGATCAGCGATAAAATTATCCATAGTTTCGCCACTGCGGTGGCTCACTATTGTTTTCCAGCCGAATGATTTTGCCAAATTTGATGCTTCAATCGTTTCAGAAACCGTTCCGATTTGATTTAATTTTAAAATAACTCCGTTGCAGGCTGATTTATTGTGCGCCTCTTTGATTCTTTTGATATTCGTCGTTGTCAAATCGTCTCCCACAATAATAATTTTATTGCCCAATTGTCGCACAATAGACTCAAAACCATTCCAATCTTCTTCCGCAAAAGGATCTTCAATTGATATAATCGCAAAATTTTTCACCAAGTCTTCATAAAATTGCGAAAGCCCGGCATCTGTAAATTCTTGGCCGTCTACTTTGTATTTTCCGTCACTAAAAAATTGCGAAGCAGCGCAATCTAGAGCAATTTTTGCATCCTCGTCCTTTATTGCGCTTTTTAAAAGATATAGCGCCTGTTCGGTTTTGGATATTTGAACCGCAAACCCGCCCTCATCCCCCATTTCCACCCTGCCATAACTTTTTTCAATAAGTTCCTTCAAGTTCAGGAAAATTTTATTGCACGAAACTAAATTTTCCGCGAATGTCTTTTTTTGCGGAATTATTATAAATTCCTGGATATCTAAATGTTTTTCTAAATGAACGTGAGAGCCACCTTCTAAAATGTTGAACATCGGAAAAGGAATCCTTGGTGTTTCTGCACCCGCCAAATCAGCGATATATTCATACAAAGAAATTTTTTGGCTGCCGGCTCCTGCCCTGCAAACTGCCATTGAAACAGCTAAGATTGCATTTGCTCCCAATTTTGATTTGTTTGGGGTTCCGTCTAAACCAATCATCAGCCCGTCTATCTCCTTTTGATTTAATACGTCTTTTCCTTTAAGTTTTGGTGCAATAATTTTGTTTACATTTTCTATCGCTTTCGACACGCCTTTCCCATCCGCATCTCGTAATTCCAGCGCTTCATTTTGCCCGGTTGATGCGCCCGATGGAACAGACGCCAAAAAAACTCCTTTATCGGTTTCCAATTCGACCTCAACCGTCGGATTCCCCCGTGAGTCTTTAATCTCTCTCGCAATTATGCTTTTTATTTTACTCATGCGCTAAAATTTGTTTAGTCCCCTTAAATAGTCGTATGCCGCCAGACAAGCTTTGCATCCTTCGCCGGCGGCTGTGACAATTTGTTTATACGGACCTGAATTATTATCTCCGGCTGCAAAAAGGCCAGGGGTTTTTGTCTGGAATGTCTCCGGCTCAACTTCTATTTCGTCTCTCTTAGTAAAATCAACTAATCCTTTTGCCAAAGCTGTCGCGGGTTGGCTCCCGATTTCTATAAAAACTCCCTGGACTTCTAAAGTTTTATTTTCTTTTAAAACATTATCCTGATAAATCAAGGAATCTACCATTGCACTCCCTTTAATCTCTTTTACGGCGGCGTTTGTGATAATTTCAACTTTGCCGGATTTTTCAGCTTCTTTTTGATTTTCCTTGTCTGCTTTTATTTCCGGCCCAAATTCCAAAACATAAATTTTGTTGGCGTAGTTTGTCATAAACGCGGCGGCTTCAAGCCCTGCATTCCCTCCGCCAATTATTGCTATTGTTTTATTCCTGAATATCGGTCCGTCGCATGTAACGCAGTAACTGACGCCTTTGCCTATAAAATCTTTTTCTCCTATAGCTTCAAGTGGCCTGGGGTCAGCTCCTGTGGCAATTATAACGGTTTTGCTTAAAATCTTTTCATTTTCAGTAGTGGTAACCGTAAAAGTATTTTTTTCTTTTTCAATTTTTTCTGCCTGGCAGAATTTTATTTCAACAGATTCCTGTTTTTCCAATTGCTCAACAAATTTTTCTATCAGTTCTGTCCCTGAGATTTTTTCAAAACCCGGATAATTGCAGACCTCTGTGGCTTTTTTAGCCATTTGTCCGCCAAATTCTTTCGTAATCAAAAGAGTTTTCATCCGCTGCCTGCCGGCATAAATACCGGCTGTAATGCCAGCCGGCCCTCCCCCGATAATAATTAAATCGTACAACATATTTATAAATTATAACTCTAAGCTAATTGTATAATTATAACTTAATTTTTCAGTAAATAAAACAACCCGTGTATAGGTTGTTTTATCTTTTTAATACTTTATTGTTTTTAAATATTGTTTCAGTTCATCCTTAAACCTCGGGTCTTTCAGCGACAAATAGAAAAAAGATTTTAACCATTTCAGTTTGTCTCCGCACTCCAACCAATCGCCTTTCAGTTCGCATCCGTAAATAATTTTTCCGTCAGAAAGCATTTTATCAAAAACTTCGGCTAAAATTATTTCTCCTTTTTTCGAAGGAGTTGCTTTCTTAAGATATTGGAAAACTTCCGGAGTCAGGACATACTTTCCGCAAATGGTCAGGTCTGAAGAAATTTCCGAAGGCTCGGGCTTCTCTGTTATCTTTTTAATTTTATAAAGCCTGTTTGCAATCTTTTCAACGGTCAGACCCGCATAAGCCGGAATTTTTTCCCTTGGCAAAGATTTCAAAGCTATTACCGGCGCATTGCATGTTTTAAAAATATTGATCAGCTGGGATAGTGCCGGTTCGCTTGAATCTATAATGTCGTCGCCAAATGAGACGGCAACCGGCTCCCCCTTTATTTTCTTTGCCGCCTGTAAAATAGCGTGGCCGTCGCCAAGCGGTGTTTTTTGAACAACGGAAGAAAATGTAATTCCTTCAAAAACTTCTTCGAAATCTTTCATTTCTTTCAGTATCTTGTCTTTTTTCCTTTTTACCAGCGTTTTTTCCAGCTCGGGATCTTTTTGGAAATAATTAAAGATGGTTTTCTGGCCGGGGCTGATGACAAAAACTATTTCCTTGATGCCGGATTTCTTAACCTCTTCAATTATGTATTGGATTATAGGCTTATCCACCAAAGGGAAAAAATCCTTGGATATTGCCCTGGAGAGCGGTAAAAACCTGGTGCCTAATCCCGCCACCGGAATAATCGCTTTTTTTACTTCTTTTTGTTCTTCCATAAAATAGGCGTGGGTATTTGGTGTTGAATTTAAGATATTAAATAAAATACTTAAAATCCGACACTCAAAACCTAATTATGATTTAAATTCTATTTTTCTCAGCAACCTTCTATATAGCCTTTTATATAATTTCTATATGAAGGGTACAAGATATTTTTAAAATGATGGTTGCGAGCAGATTATCGAGCTTAGCTCACACAATTTATTTTTTTTATCTATTTTATGCTGGCGCTAACCTCTAAACCTAACCTTTCTCAAAAATGCAGGGATTTCCCATTCTTTTTCCTGAGCCAACCTCTTTTTCTCCTGAAGCTCCTCTGCTTTTTTAATTTCCAGGCCGCTTCTTCTTATAGTTTTCTTATTCGATTCCAGCGCTGCTTGATTAACTTCCATTTTTTTCTGGTCTAAGATTGGAATTGCAGGGGTAGGAACTTCAAATACAGGAATAAAAGAAACCGGCTTTTCATCTTTACCGCCATTAGTGGCTGGCTTTTGGATTTTTGGGTGGCCTGAGCGATCTTTGGATTTTTCTGACTTTTTAGCAGGCTTTTCCGGAGTTTTCTTATTTTTTGGTTTTTTTATTTTTTTTGGTTTTTGGATACTTGCGTCTTGAGGTTTCTTTTGGACAATTTCGGCTTTTTCAGCTTTTTCCTTTACAGCTAATTTTTTAAGTTCTATTTTTTCAACTGGAGTTTCTTTAGGAATTTCCTCTTCAATTTTGACCCCAGGGGTTAAACCTGTCATTAAAATTGTAGTTTTTATTTTATTTTTTAAATTGGAATCTTTGGAAATCCCGAATATAATTTTTGCTTTCGGGTTCGATCTGCCTATATGGCTGCTGATTTTTTCCACTTCAAACATTGAAAGATTTTCAGCGCCGGCGACGTTAAATAAAATCTTTTCCGCCTCAAAACCGTTATTCTGCAGTAAAGGATTTTTAAATATATTTTCACAAATTTTTTCCGCCCTGCCCTTGCCCGACTCCTCGATGGTATTCAAAAAGGCTGAATTTCCCCTGCCTTTTAAGATTGTGCGCAAATCAGCAAAATCAATATTTATGATTCCCGGATTAGAAATTAAATCTATCAGGCTCTCCAAAGATTCTATAAGGCTTTTATTGACGGTTGAGAAAGCGTTTGTGATCGGGGTTGTCTCATCTATAATTTTAAAAATCTTTTCGTTGGGAATAACCAGCGAAACATTCAATGATTTGCGCAAGGATTTCAATGCATTTTGGGCTATGCGGTGTTTATTTTTTCCCTCGAATTTAAAGGGCATAGTAAATATGCCAAGAGTAATTCCGCCGAACTCTCTTGCAGCCTCGGCAAAAACCTGCGTAGCTCCAGATCCCAGCCCGCCGCCCAATGAAGCAACAAAAATTATAATGTCCTGGTCTTCAAAAATGCTGCTGATTTTTTCTTTGGCTGATTCTGCGGCTTGTTTTGCCAGTTCTACGTTGACTCCTGTTCCCAAACCATGGGTTAAATCTCCGCCAAACCAAAGGTATTTTATTCCTGACTTCTTTCTTAAAGCCCTGATATCTGTGTCGGCAATGACAAAAGTTGCTTTTTTAAGAGACCTGCCTATTTCAGAGACAATTGATCCCCCGCCTCCGCCGATTCCGATAACCTTAATTTTTGCTTTAAATAGGGATTCTGCCGGAAAACCCGATACAAGGTTTTTTACAGTATGTCTTTTGGGCTTATGCGGTACAATTCTTTTTATTTTCCTGGAAATTATTTTTTTAGGCTTTGCAGTTTTTTTAGCCGCTTTTTTGCCAACAACTTTTTTTACTTTTTTCTTATTTAAAACTTTCCTGCGTTTTGCAAGTTTAAAAATTTTCGACTTCTTTCTTTTCATTGCTGATTTCTTTTTCTTTGCCTTGGCCATTGTTGATTTATTATACTTTATATTAAACGCTTATAAAATTAAATCAAGTCTTCACCCTTCCCACAATAAGTTTCGTTTAAAAAATAAATTATTTAATGATATTTTAATTGTTTTATAAAAGTTTTGCCTTTAGGGTGAAGACTCAAGACCTGTTCAAAATTTACAAAAAAAGAGGTCCAATGGCGTGCAAATGCCAAAAGACCTTTAGATTCATTCTATTCCCCGAAGGGACTTACTTAGTGAGCTCGGCCCAATGTTTCTTGGGCCGAAGCACCTTGGAACCGCCTTGGCACAGCGGGCACCCAGCCGGTTGCCACGTGTGAATTTCGGGTTCCAGGAGAGCCCGAATTGTCCGACCATCCAGAGTCCCGAAACCAGAACGGTTCACCAGACAAACGATGTACGGGAGAATATTCTCCGCCGGTACACCGCTGGCGAGAATGCCGGCGATGGTTTTGAGCGTGGAACCTCCGGTCGAAATTACGTCTTCGACCACCAACACCCGTCGGCCTTTCCCGATCTCGAAACGGGCCAACTTCATCAGGTCGCCGTCCTTTTCCGTAAAGCCGGCCATCACCCCGCCGCCAGCTTCCTCGGCAATAGCGGAAGCAAGGGTAATTGCCCCGAACGCCGAACCGACCACCCAGTCGAGCTGGTTCATGAGCGGGGCCAGAATCGGCCAAAGGTTCGTCTCCATGCCGATCGGCTGGTTCTTTGAGACCATTTGCCGAATCAGACCCGGCTGACGAGTAACGAACGTGCAGTTCACAAATCCGTCCGAATGAAGCCCGGACGTAAGCTCTGCATGCGGAGCGGTTGGCCGCCCATCGTGAATCCAGACGGCTCCCGCTTCCTGAAAAACCTGTTTCCAGGTTTTCATGTTTTACCTGCCTTTCTTTGGGTTAGGTGCCAAACTTCAAAACTTCCCAATCAATCCGCCGCGAATATACAACGGCGGATTAAAACACCTGGATAGAGTTGCGTTAGGCGGTTTGCGGAAGCGCGAGGTTTATCGCATCGCGCAATTCCATGGCCTTCTTCGCAGCCGCCTCGGCGAAATCGGCGCCGGAACTGGCAAAATCAATTTCCGACGATGAGTTAATGGCGATGCTTCCAGGCCCGGCATAGGCATAGCGCACCGTCTCAGCGACAGCGCCTTTCTGGGCGCCGACGCCGGGAATAAGGAACCACAGGCTGTTACCGACTATCTGGCGGCAACGCCGAAGATGTTCGGCATAAACCTGACCTGATCCTTTTGGCGGAAGTTCGTAAGCTGCCGCCATCACCATGCCAGCGTCTTCGACAACACCGAGTTCCTTGGCCCAAGCCAATGTGCGCTCGGCAATGAATTCCCAATAACATCTGCCGTCGGCGAGCTTCACGTCCTGAACTTCCCTGGCGTCCGGATTGCTTGTGTAGCACAGCCCTACCAGAGCCCTGCCAGGGCTCTTCTTGTCAACGAGCCCAGACATGCAGTCCCGGCCCATGTAGGGCGAAAAGTTCATGCCGTTGAAGCCGTCCAGATCCAGATGCGCTTTGCGGTACTGCTGCTGGGTGCGGCCAATGTCGCCGCGCTTGCAGTCTCCAAACACCGGAATCCCCGGATGCTTTTCATGGATGATCGTAACCAATTCCCTGAGAGCTTGCTCCCCTCCGCGGATTGCCTCCCAGTGCGCCCGCTGCGGTTTGAACATCGAGGCGAATGGCGCCGTCGCATCAGCGATCTTCGTCATCCAAACCCTTATGTTCTGCGCCACATCATCCCCAACCCTCATGCAGTCAGGCAGCTTGTCTCCGAGAGGATCAAGCCCCACACAAACCAAGGTCTTGGCCTCCTTCTGTCTTTTTTCCAACATCGCCCGAAAACCCATGGCGAATCCTCCTTTACTTATTCCCCCTTATTCTGAGGACACGGGACCCATCCAAAGGACAGGCGACACCTTGCTTCGACACTCTGTTGTCGGAGTCGAGCAATATCTTCTTGGTCTTATAGAAAGCAACCAAGTATGCGTTGGGGCCCCCATTGGAAGCCAACCATCAACGCCGAAGATATCTGCTCTCGTCCTATTTTCAAATGTCAAAGGGCCTCGAAAGGACCACAACGCACAATGCGCATGTGAAATCCTTTGTATAATGACTTTACAAAAAAATTAAACTGGTGTCAACGTGTAATCAAAAAGCCCTCGGATGCGGGCTGATTTGATATAAAATTTGGATAATTTATGGCTTGACTAGCTGGTACTCCGCTCCATGATGGACTAATTTATATTTGTATCCCATATGGTCCTGGAATGTGGCAGAACCATAATTATACGCCTCGTCAAAAAATACTTTTGCCTCTTGGGCATTGATTTGGCGAGTTAAAAAATACATCCCTCCGCTGACGCTCTCATCGTGGGACACGGTATGGCCGTAAATTATTGTTTTTGTTTCCATGTTTAGAATATTAAAATTTATATTTATTTTTAATATTTTTTCGAAATAGTATAACTCGATCCGCCAGCCCATGATAATTTATATCCGCCGGCATCGCACTCGAATGTAACCGAACCATTACTGACAGCTTTATTAAAAATCACTTCGGCCTGGCCATAACCTAAATTAATTAAATAGTGAGCGCCTTGTCTTGAACCATCTTCAAAATTAACAATATGTCCGTGAACGTTTAATTCTTCCATAATTTTATTTTTTTAAATAATATATTATACTATTTCAACAATTTTGTTTCGCGAATTATAACCCGAAACAATCCGAACACAAGATGACCCTGTTTTAAAATATATTGCCAATGCATTCCTAATCGCATCGTTCGCTTTACCCTTGATTGGCGGCTCTTTTACAAAAACAATATAATGGTTTTCATCCACCTGTTCCACTTTTTCCTCTTTAGAATTGGGTTTCGCTTTAATAAAAATTTTCACTGTCTTGTGAGCAGAGCGAACAAGATTGCTTCGGAAATGAGGCCTTGATATATCTTATACATTGATGGCCTCATTTACGCTGAACACCTCTTTCTTTTGTAATTTTAATAATTATATAACAATTGCTTCGCCTTCTCCAATAAGGTCTACTTCTTTCCCTTGGACCAGAATTGCCTGATCATCTGTCAAAATTCTTAAATTCTTCGCTCTTTTCCTTGGATCGCTTATTTTCTGCTTTATAATTTCTGCATATTCCGGCTGATAGTGTGCAAAAATATCAAACGTCACAAGATTCAATCCTTTCAAATCTTTCAAACCGACAGTATTTTTGTCTGCATCTTTCCAGCCGGCTGTTTGTATAGTACGCCCGGCCACCACGCTTCCAGCCGAAGCCCCAATATAAACCTTGCCTTGTTTTAATAATTTCCGTATCACTTTTTCAAAATTACAGGCCCTCATCGCTTTTAACAGGTAAAAAGTATTTCCGCCTTCAACAAAAATAATATCGTTCAGTTCCAGTAATTTCATGACTTCGGCTTCTTTTTTTCCCTCAATGTCAACCTCCTCAATATTAAAACCTATTTCTTTCATAATATTCCAATCTTTTTGCAGATAATCAAGATTTTCCTCTGGTTTTGCGGCAGTTGTAATAAAAGCAACTGTCACATCATAGGCTGGTTTTTGCAATAATTTTATTATATCATCTTTCATCTGCATGCCGGCTGAAGTTAAAAGCAAGGTCTTTGCCTGATTGTGTTTTATAATTGCTTTAATAAGCCCCACCAAATAATTAATAAAAGCCAGAAGTATTAATATCGCCCCTATTACTCCGATGCCGGCTATTCCAAAAGGCGTAAGAAAAAATTGTAATACCGATGTTTTAAAAAACGACACCTTTAACAACGGCAGTTGCCAATAAATATTTAATATCGACTGGATGTCGTAGGACTCTTTTTGACCGACAGCCAAAACATATTTTCCCTGGTTATCCTTTGAATAAATTTCAATTTTATATTTTCCTGCCGGCACTTCTTTTGTAAGCTCCGGGCCTTTTAAATAATAATCCCTGCCGAACTCTTCATAAAATTCCTTCCATTCAAATGAAGCTCCGTCCATAGAACCGATTTGTTCTGCTCCGCTGTCGTTCACTAAAAAAATATTGGCAGAATATCTGCCATTTCTGTTAGCCTCTTCCGGAACCAAAAGATTAATATATAATGCAAAATCCTTGCTTGAATTGATAAAATAATCTCGAGGTTTTCCCTTCAACTCATCATAAAATGCCTGAGATATCTCAGGATTGTTTATCTGGATGTCTCCCGGCTGAGAATAAACAATTCTTGGCTGATGAGCCGAAACCTTGCAGGGCCCCAGAAGGCATCCTGATAAAAATAAAAAAAAGACTATACACAGTGTTACCCTTCTCATATGATTTTATTCGCAACCGTCTTATATATTATGTTATTTAATCTGGTGGCTGCAGTAGCAAACCTCGCAATCTAAACCGCATTCGCAGCACCTGAAACAAAGATACGGCCTGCATTTGCATTTATCTTTCTGATTCATCTGCCTGCCGCATTTTTTGCACCTTACGGCAATTTTAGCTTCTTTTGTTTTTGCAAAATACCCGAGGTGCTCATTTGACTTTTCTGCTTCCCCTTTTTCAGTTGAGGCGTTGATCCTGATATTTTTATACATTCCGCCGTGGCCTGGGATTATCCAATCGGCCATTTTCAAAACCATCAGCCTGCTTTCTTTTAATTTTTCGGGATTCGAAGCATAAGCATCATCATGCGGGTCCTGAGGATAATTTTTTTTCCAAAAAACATCTCCGCATATTGAAACAACCCCGTCTGCCGTTGTCACAAAAAGAGATATGCCGGTATAATCATGCCCGGGAGTATGTAAAACCCGGATATTTTCGGTAAAACTTTCAGACCAATTTTCAACGGTAGTTTTATTCCACAACCCGAAGTATTCTAAAATTTTTGCATCAGGAAACATTCCTATATTTCTATAATGGTCAATGTGCGAATGCGTGATACAAACAATATTAACATCTTGGACTGTTAAATTTTCTTTTTCCAATGCATCTAGCAAAATCTGCTGGCTTTCTAAAATTCCCGGATCAACCACCATTATTAAATCTCCGTCTCTAACCAGAGAAATAGTCGGCTGAGTATGCTCTTCGCCTGTTTCAGCCACCGAGTCGGCATTTGTAAAACCTTCTACTAAAATTTTAACTTCAGCTGGCATATATTTGTATAAATAAAACCCTATTATTAATTATATGAATAATCCCATTTATTCATATACCTTTTTGAAATAAATTTCAACAAATAAACCGCTAAAAGCGGTTTATCCTTTTTTGCCCTTATTTTTATTCCTTACATTGGAATGTTCCAGCCTGGATGCATTCTGCTGAAATCTGCTGACAGATTTATTTTGAACAGCCTTAAATGTCCTCTGTTCCTGCTGAAACTTTTTCGCATTCTTAGGAAAATATTTTTGCATGCGAGTTTGCGAGCACCCAGCACTTATTTTTCAAGCTGGAAAATAAGTGCTGGGTAAACTCATTTCATCCGTTTAGTTTATTAAAAAAATTGCTAGGTTTAAAATTGCCGCAAACGAAACCCATAAAATATAAGGCAGCAACAATAATGCCGCAATTTTAGAGACTCTATAGAAATTTGCCATTGTAAATATTATTGCAAACCAAAGCATCAACAGCTCAAAAAAAGCTAATCCGGTAGAATGTATACCGAAAAATATTATTGACCATAAAATATTAAGAACAAGCTGCACCGTAAAAATCAAAACTATATTTAACTTTTGCCACGGCCCCGAAGAAAATTTTTGTCGCGCCGTGGAAATTGCCCGGACAGCAGAAATTTTTGACTTAGATGTCAGATTTGTCGTTTTCGCCTTTTCACGGCTGATTTTATTTTTGGGATGCCACTTTTTTGACCAAACCAAATATAGAGAAATTCCCATCAAAACGAAAATGGTTGTCCACACCGGGCCAAAAATCCAATTCGGAGGATTAAAGCTCGGTTTATTCAAATTTTTATACCAGCCATTAATTTGTGAAATTGTAAAAAATGAGCCTATTACCCCAGCCAATTCACAAATTATTATGCTGGTAAAAAATTTAAGAAGATTGTCGTATTTCATCTTGTTTCTGTTTGCAATCCGCCGGTTAAGTTTTGCACCTTAACCTGGCCCGGAGAATACACTCCGGACATATATTTATAAAACGCAAAACCGGCCAATAAAAGCACGAACAGCAATGCAACCAAAATTATCAGGATTTCTTTATCTATTTTAGAAAAAAATTTCTGCATATGCTTAATTATATAACTCCAAAAAAATTTAAGCAACAGTATTCTGTTTTTTAGTTATGTTCTAGATTTTAAAACAAAAAACTCCTTTTTTAGAAGAAGCATGTTGTTTATATAAATTATTAGATTGTATTTGTGGGCCCGGAAGGAATCGGACCTTCGACCTCTGTCTTATCAGGACAGCGTTCTACCACTGAACTACGAGCCCAATTATTTAATACTTTAACACAAAAACTATAATTTTTCAATCGTCTCAGCGATAGCTAAAATTTTGTTTTCCTGGAAATGATTTCCAATAATTTGCAAACCGACCGGCAATTCTCCAATTTTTCCAACTGGTAAAGAAATTCCTGGCAAACCAGCTAATTTCATAGGAATAGTGTAAATATCAGCTAAATACATAGAAATCGGATCATCTGCTTTTTCGCCTATTTTAAACGCCGGAAATGGAGAAACTGGACAGAATATCAAATCAACTTTTTCAAAGGCTTTTGCAAAATCTTGGCGTATAAACTGTCTTACTTCCTGTGCTTTTTTATAATATGCATCGTAATATCCTGATGACAAAACATATGTTCCGATCATAATCCTGCGTTTAACTTCTGCCCCGAATCCGTGTCCTTTTGATTTTAAATAGACATCGAGCAGGTCTTTCCCATCAACAGATAATCCATATTTTATTCCGTCAAATCTTGCCAAATTAGCCGATATTTCGGCTGGGCCAATTATATAATAGCAAGCCAAAGCGTATTCAGAGCTCGGCAAGCTTATCTCTTTAATTTTTGCTCCCTGATCTTGTGCTTTTTTAATTGAATTTTTAATTATCTTTTCAACTTCTTTATCAATTCCTTTGGCAAAATATTCTTTAGGAACTCCGATTTTTAATCCTTTTAATTCCACTTTAGCTTCCTCAAATTTATAATCAGTTGAAGTCGCATCCATTTTATCTTTTCCGGAAATTGCCTCAAAAACTATTTTTGCATCTTCGACGTTTTTAGTAAGAGGTCCAATTTGATCAAGCGAAGAGGCATGGGCAATCAAGCCGTAACGAGAAACTGATCCATATGTCGGACAAAGCCCTATAACTCCGCATAGAGAGGCCGGCTGTCTTATCGATCCGCCGGTATCAGAACCTAATGCATAGCAAGCCTCATTCGCAGCTACAGCTGCCGCAGAACCTCCCGAGCTCCCTCCTGCAACTCGTGTTTTGTCGTACGGATTTTTTGTCACGCCAAACGCGGAATTTTCAGTAGATGAACCCATTGTGAATTCATCTGTATTTGTTTTTCCTAAAATAACAGTTCCCTCTTTTTTAAGTTTTTGTATGACGGTTGCATCGTATGGCGCAACATAATTTTCTAAAATCTTTGACGCCGCCGTGCATTTCTGGCCTTCAACCAAAATCGCATCTTTTATCGCGCAAGGAATTCCTGTCAGTTCGCCGAAATTTCCTGAATTTATTTTTTTATCGGCTGACTCTGCTTGTGACAAAGCTAGCTCTTCGGTTACAGACAGAAAGGCATTCAATTCCTTGTCTGATTTTTTTATTTTTTCCAAATAAGCTTTGGTTAAATCAACAGAAGAAAACTCTTTGTTCTTTAAACCATTATGAGCTTGTGTGATTGTAAGTTCTGTTAAATTCATTATAAAATTGCTTTTACCTTGATATAATCGTCTTTTTTATCCGGAGCCGCTGCAATAAGTTTTTCAGCCAAACCCGCATCTTTAGGTTTTGATTCGTCCTCCCTCCACGGCACCGCCTTACCGGAGGCGGGTTTTTCCATTTTGATTGCGGGCACATTTTTTAATAAATTGAAATAATCTAAAATGGCTGACAGATCTTTCTGCATTTTTTCTACCTCCTTTTCCGTCAATTCCAGCCTCGCCAGTTTCGCAATATGTTCTACTTCTTCTTTTGAAATCATACGATAGCGATCAATAGCGATTACTATTTTTAAAATGGGACTTCGCCTTCCTCGTCTCTTGACATTACTTCCTCTAACATCTCTATATTTTCTAAAGCAATGCCGGCGCCGCGCACAACCGCGGTCAAAGGATCGTCAATTATTTTACACGGCATTTTAGTTTCTTTTGAAATTAAAGCATCAAGTCCTCTTAATAAAGACCCTCCGCCGGACAAATAGATTCCATTGGACATGACGTCTGCCAACAACTCGGGCGGAGTTTCCTCAATCGTTGTTTTTATGGCTGCAATAATTTGTTTTACCGACCTGTCTAAAGCTCTCTGCACATCGTCATTAAAAATTACAACTTCCTCCGGCAAGCCTGTGACTAAATTTCGCCCGCGCATGGGCATCTCCTTTTTTTCTTTTAACGGCATGGCTGAACCGATATTTATTTTAATCAATTCTGCGGTTCTTTCCCCGATCAAAAGTTTGTATTCTTTTTGCGCAAATTGCACAATATCGTCATTCAGCTTGTCTCCGGCAATTCTAAGGCTTTTAAAAGTTACAATTCCCCCCAAAGATATAACTGCTACCTCCGTTGTTCCCCCGCCAATATCAACAATAAAATTTCCGCCCGCCTCCTGTATCGGCAATTTTGCGCCTATTGCAGAAGCCAAGGGCTCCTCAATCAAAAATACTGTTCTGGCTCCGGCATTTTTTGCCGCATCTCTGACTGCTTTCCTTTCAACTTCTGTAACACCGCAAGGAATGCCAATAATTACTCTCGGCAAAAAGCCTAAGCCAAACATTTTTTTGCCGGCAGCAGCTGCCTTTTCAATAAAGTATTTCAACATCTGCTCTGTTACTTCAAAATCAGAGATAACTCCATTGACTAAGGGTCTCGTGGCAGAAATGTATGAGGGCGTACGTCCTACCATTTTTTTTGCTTCTTCACCAATTGACAAAATCTGGCCGGTTTTATTATTTATGGCCACCACCGACGGCTCATTGATAATTATTCCCCTATCTTTTACATAAACCAAAGAATTAGCAGTACCCAAATCAACCGCCATATCAATCGATAATAATGAAAATAACTTCTTAAACATTTATTTCAGTAATTTTGTTAGCTGTTTAACTTTAATAACCTTTTATATATTTTTTATAAGACGGTTACAAGCTCATTTGCACAATCAAAAAAAATGCTTTAAATTTCGTTTTTATTTCAGTAATTTTGTTAGCTGTTTAACTTTTACCAGCTTTGCTATATTTTTATTCCTTTCTTTTAACTCGACCGAATTTTTAGCCAATGTTTTTTCTGAAACAATAATTCTGTAGGGTATACCGATCAGATCCGCCTCTGAGAATTTTTCTCCTGCAGATTTGTCTTGCCTATCATCGTATAATACTTGAATGCCCTGCTTTTGTAAATCTTGATAAATTTTTCCAGCCATGGCCTCAACTTTCTTATTATCCCCCAGTTGAATCAGGTGAGCTAAAAAAGGAGCTATGTTCTTCGGCCATATAATTCCCCTGTCATCGTGATTAACTTCAACCACTGCCCCAATAAGCCTGCCTAGGCCTATCCCATAGCAACCCATTATAACCGGCTTTTCTACGCCATCTTTATCCTTGAATTTTAAATCAAAGGGCAGAGAATATTTTGTTCCCATTTTAAAAATGTTTCCCACTTCAACCGCCTTTTTTTCCTCAAATCTGTCTGAACTGCATTTCGGGCAGACCGGATTTTCTGCCTTTATTTCTTTATTGATGGCTAATCCGCATTTCTCACAGATATAAATTATGTCTTCGCCGGCATCCGTAATGGTCTGAAATTCATCGGAATATTTTGAAAAAGTTCCGCCGGAAGCAAATGTCCTGTAAGTCACCTTCCCGATTCCGGCTTCCTTGAATATATTCAAATATGCTTTTACCAGTTTATCGTAATATTTATCCAGGTCTGCCTGATCAGTATGAAAAGAATATAAATCCTTCATCATAAATTCCCTGGTTCTTAAAATCCCTGATTTTGCCCTTAGCTCATCCCTGAATTTATTCTGGATATGAAAGACATACAAGGGCAAATCCCTATATGAAAAAATAATTTTCTTTGCCAAAGGAGCCACAACTTCCTCATGTGTTGGAGCCAAAGCATATTCTTTATCTCCAGATCCATTAATTTTAAAAAGTATGTCTAAGCTGTTCCACCTTCCGGTTTTCATCCAATTTTCTTTCGGGTTCAAAGCAGGCATTAACATTTCCTGCCCATCAACACCTTCCATGTTTTTCCTGATTATATTTTCAATATTTTTTAAAACCCTGAATCCCAAAGGCAAAAAAGTATAAACTCCGGACATCAGCTGGTCCACAAACCCAGCCCGCGTCAACAGGTCGTGTGAAACCGCCTCTGCTTCCGCGGATTTCTCTTTAGTTGTCTTGTAAAAAAGTTTTGATTGCAACATATGAATTTTATGAACGGAGTGAAGAAAATTCATCCCGAGCCGTTAATGGCGAGGAATGCCCTATTCCGTTTTTTATCTGAATAATGATGATTTCAAAAAGTCTGAGAAGCGCGGGATGTCAAATTTTATTGTTATAAAAAGGGAAAGGCATATTAATATTATAAAAAATACCATAGTAATCCCCTGTTCCACTCTTGCTGAAACCGGCCTGCCTTTTATTTTTTCAATCAGCAAAAATATCAGTTTCCCTCCGTCTAAAGCCGGTATGGGAAATAAATTAAATATGGCGATAAAAACAGAAATGATCCCTATAAAATACAGGAAAAATCCGATTCCATAGCTTGCCGCATTAGCTAAAAATACCGTTATGCCAAGAGGCCCTGCGAATTCTGCTCCTTGCGGAGCGCCTTTGCCCGCAAATAAACCGCTTAAAGTAGCGTACAATCCCCCTAAGGCATTTACTGTTGTTTGCCAGGTATAAATTGCTCCCTGGATTGGGGCTTCGTAAAATGGATATTTTTTAATGAGAGTTGCCATTCTTTCCAATCCGACTCCCACTGCCCCCTGGTCTGAGGGCGGATTCACTCTTGGCGTCAGGCTGGCATCAAAAGTTTTGCCGTTTCTCTCAATTGTCAAAGTTATTTCTTTCCCTTTATTATCAATCGTAATTTTTTGAAAATCCGCAATCTTGTTAATTTTTGTATCGGAGTTCCCCACTTTTATGTCCTTTATCGTGTCAGCAATTTCAAGCCCTGCTCCGCTTGCCGGAGAATTTTGCGAAACCGAAACTATTTTCACTTGCACATTAGTTAATCCTTGGACATCCTGATCTCCCACCGGCAAATCAGTTCCCATTGCAAAAACAATGGAAAAAATGATCACAGCTGCTATCCAAAATGCCGCAACCCCTCCTATGATAATTAAAACTCTTTGCCAGATCTTAAGATTTGTGAAACTTCTGTAATCATCAACTCCTCCTTCCTCTCCATAAATTTTCACAAATGCACCAAGGGGTATCCAGTTTATAGAATAAATCGTGTCGCCTATTTTTTTGCCGAAAATCCTCGGCGGATATCCGATGCCGAATTCATCAACCCTTACGCCGAATTTTTTGGCTATGATGAAATGCCCGAACTCGTGTATAATCATCAGGGCTATTAAACTTAGAAAAGCGATTGCTAAAATTAAAATTGCAGATATCATTAAGTTAAATTTTATTATATTATCTCGTTCTTTTTCTTTTCTACCAAGCTTTTTATTTTTTCGTGGTATTCATCGACTACTTTCTGAAGCTCGTCTTTCCCGCGGAACTTATCGTCTTCTGAGATTTCTTTTGCTTTCTGAGATGCCTGTATTTTATTCCAGGTATCTTCCCTTTGCCTCCTTATCACCTGCTTTGCCTGCTCTGCTTTCTCATTTAAAATTTTGTTTAATGCCAACCGATATTCTTCAGTAAGCATAGGCAAATTCAACCGGATAATATTTTTATCGACAGCGCAAGACATTCCCAATCCTGATTGGGAAATCGCCTTTTCTATGGGTTCTATATATGAAATATCCCATGGCTGTATAACTATCTGATTTATCTGCGGGGCAGAAATTGCGCCCAGTTGTTTTATTGTAAATTTTGATCCGAAAGCATTCACTTCTATGTCTTCAACCAAAGTAGGGCTGGCTCTGGACGTGCGTATCTTTGCCAGTTCCTGCTCTAAAAATTTGAAGGATTTTTCAAACTCCGGCTTAACTTTGTCTATGAATTCTTTGTAATTCATTGTATTTTTAAAACTCCATTAATAATATTTCTAAAGCTAACTTTGGATTGGCATTTGTAAAAAGCAATCTATTATTTACATCGTCTATCAAGTTTATAATCTTTTTAATTTTTTGAATTGAACAGTCTCTTAAAGCCGGAACATCTGATTTTATTTTTTCAACTCCTGTTTCTAGAAGCAATAAATGCCTCAAATACCTTTGCATTGCCTCTAAAATCTCATTGGGATCTTGCTGATCAAAATCAATCGATTTTACATATTTGAATTTTTCTGAAAAGTCTGAATTAATCACCGACATCAGGTCTTTTAAAATTTCTTGGTCTTTTTTTAATCTTTCGGAATTTAACGGCAAATCTTTCGGCCGGAGAAGCTTTAATGTCTGGCATCTGGAAACTACAGTCGGCAACAGCATATCGGGTTTGGAAGAAATTAGAATGAGCAGGGTTTTTCCTTTTGGCTCCTCTAAGTTTTTTAAAAAACAATCCTGAGCATCAATGTTCATTCTTTCGGCATCATCTATAATCACTGATTTAAAGGAACCGTAATAAGACTTGTAGCTTAAAAAATTTTGAGCAGCCCTTATTTGTCCGATATCAATTTCCAAGCTGTCTTTTTCATTTTTGATTGATGATGTGCTGTTGGCAGATTTTACAATCAACAGATCCGGAAAGCTGTTTTTTTCTATCATTTGGCAATTTACGCACTTGCCCCCACACCATTCGCCCGCAGGCGAACTGGTAGTGGCGGGTTGATTCAATCTATTCAAACAGTTTATATATTTTACAAATTCTACGGCAAATGTTTTCTTCCCAATCTCTTTGGCTCCTGTAAACAAATACGCATGAGAAAGTTGATTCAGCTCAAATTTATTTTTCAGAAAATCCCATTGCTTTTCATGTCCGATTATCACTATTTTTTATAATTACTAGCGAGGGAGGAGTGAAAATTTATTTTCATTCCGACCGAGCGACGTAATTATATAAATTGCCGCAGGTAATTTCTATTTTTTGCTCATCACAACTTTTTTGTATTCTTCTAAATTCTCAAGCACTGTTCCGGTTCCCTTTACAACGCAGAAAAGCGGCTCTTCTGCCACAAAACACGGAACGCCCGTACTTTGGGCAACCAATTCATTTATTTTCGGCAATAATGATCCGCCGCCAGCCATAATAATTCCCTTATTCATTATATCAGCAGAAAGTTCCGGCGGAGTTTCCGCCAGCACGTGCTTTACAGCTTGCACAATTTCGGCCAAAACATCTGATATCGCTTCGCAAATTTCGTTGTTAGATACTTTAATATTTCTCGGCAATCCCAAAATCAAATCCCTACCCTGTATCTCTAAAAACCTCAACTCTTTTTGCGGAAGTGCCGTGCCTATTTTTATTTTTATTTCCTCGGCTGACTGGGTTCCGACGGCCAAATTATATTTTTTCTTTATATATTCGCCTATCGCCACATCTATCTTATCTCCGGCAATCCTTACAGAGTGCCACGTCACAATTCCTCCCAGAGAAATTACTGCTACTTCAGAAGTACCTCCGCCTATATCAACTATCATGTGTCCCGAACATGAGTTAATAGGAATGCCTGCACCGATAGCGGCTAAAATCGGCTCTTTAGCAACGTAGGCTGATTTTGCTCCGGCGGCTAACGCCGCTTCAATTACAGCCCTTCTTTCTGTACTGGTAATCCCAGCGGGGACAGAAATAACTAATTCCGGCTTAAACATTTTAAATCTGCCAGATGTTTTATTTATAAAATAACGGAGCATTGCCTGCGTTACCCTGTAGTCTGCGATTACTCCGTCTTTAAGTGGCCTGTAAACTTTTATATCCGCAGGGGTTCTACCGATCATTTCTTTTGCACCCTCGCCCACCGCTAAAATTTTATTATCAGTTAAAGAAATCGCCACAACAGAGGGCTCATATAAAACAACTCCCTTGCCCTGGACATAGACAAGAGAATTACAGGTTCCTAAATCAATGGCAATTTTATTATTAAACATGCGAACGAAGTGAGCACCCCGCCCTCTAAGCTGTCACAAAGGGGCAGAATAACCAAAATTTATTTTATAATTTTATTTTTTACCTGTCCAAACAATTAGCATAGAGGGCGACGAGAGTTCAGTTCTTGTCTAAGACAAAAACTGTCTCTGGGGTAAGTATCGCTGTGGCTCTCTTACTTTATTCTTTTTATATCTGCGCCAATCTTTTGTAAGCGCTCTTCTATCTTCTCATATCCTCTGTCGATTTGAAAGACGTTTTCAATGGTTGTTTTCCCTTCTGCCAGCAAAGCCGCGATTACTAAACAGGCTCCTGCTCTTATATCCCAGGAATCAATATTCGCGCCAGAAAGTTTTGTCGGGCCGAAAACAAAAGTTCTGTGAGGATCAACCATTTCAATATCCGCCCCCATCTTTTTCAACTCCTGGATATAATTAAACCTGTTTTCATATAAAGGATCGTGCACCAAACTTTTCCCCTGGGCCATAATTAAAAGAGGGATTATTATCGGCAATAAATCTGTCGGGAATCCCGGATACGGAAGCGCCTGCACTTTTACTGAATTCAAATTCGGCGAATGGGATACTGAAACATAATCTTCTCCTTTTTCTATATTAACCCCCATCTCTTCAAGTTTTGCCAAAAACAAATCTAAATGCGACAAATTAACGCCCGTTACTTTTACCTTTCCCGGAGTCAAGGCTCCGATAATTATAAAAGTTCCCGCCTCTATCGGGTCCGGGATTACCGAATGAGTGCATCCATGCAATTTTTCAACTCCTTCAATTTTAATAACATGGGTTCCGAATCCTTCTATTTTAGCCCCCATTTTCAAAAGCATCTGGCCTAAATCCTGGATCTGCGGTTCTGCAGCAGCTCCTTTTATAACAGTTTTCCCTTCCGCCAAAACAGCTGCCAGCATTATAGCCTCAGTAGCTGTTACGGAAAATTCCTCTAAAACGATCTCTTTCCCTGTAAGTTTTTCACGGCTGACTTCATAAACATTGTCTCGTTTTTCAATTTTTGCTCCTAATTTTTCTAAAGCATTCAACTGGACGGAAATCGGACGAAGCCCTATCCTGTCTCCCCCGGGCGGCGGCATTTTAAAATTTTTAACTCTGGATAAAAGGGCTCCAAGAAATAATACGGAAATTCTGGTTTTTGAGATTTTTTCAAAATCCATTTTATCTGCCTCAACTTTTTCTGCCTTTATTTTAAATGTTTCCTCGCCCGTCTTTTCAACCTTAATGCCCATACTCTTCATTATATCCAGAATATTCAAAATATCTTCAATACAAGGCACATTATCAACAATGCATTCTTCCTGCGTAAGCAAACAAGCGATCAGGGCAGGACCGGCTGCATTTTTTGAACCTCTTACTTCGATTTCTCCTTCCAATGGCTTCCCACCATTGATAATAAATTTATCAGACATAATATCGTATATAATACTGTATATTAATTGATAATCTCAAAATTATCAATACCCTATTTTTACGTTATTTTTTATCAAAATTTATTGCGATAAATGTGCGGTCATGGCCGCATTTTATCGGATTTTTTATAACCTTCCAGAACATGGCCTTATTTAGTTCTTTCCTGTCGCCCTTCCTCAATATATCGATAAAATGCTTGTCTCCTATATATTCTAAAAAACCGTCAGAATAAAAAACAACTAAGTCCCCTTCTTCAAGTTTTTCAGAGCCAATATTATAATAATTTTTTACTCCGTTTTCCCCGCTGAATGTGCCATATCCTTTTTTGTCAGTATTATTCCGCAATTCTTTGTGTATAATCAGCCTTTTTTGATTTGATGCAAAGTTTTTCCAATTTTTATAACTTTCTATAAATTTTTTTACCGCCGGAGAAACCATGTCTTCAGTCTGGAATTTTTTCTTGTTGTTTTTATCAAAAATAATCAATCCGCAGTCACCGACATATCCGTAATAAAGATTACCCCCTGAAATCATTCCGGCAACTCCGACTGTATCTAACCAATCATATTCTATGTAATTTAATTTTTTATTTATGCCGGCTTCTATATTCAGATCTTTTATTTTTTGGTTGGCGAAATCAAAAGCTTCTTTTATTTTTTCAGGATTAAATCTTTCTTCTAAATAACTCAATGCACTTTTACAAAAGATTTCTGCCGCCTTCCTGGCTCCGCTGTAGTGGGCGTACCTGCCATCTTCAAAATGCGAGCGGGTTACTCCGTCAGCCACTACAAAAATAGGAAGCTTTTTGGAAACTAAATAAAAGTCCTCGTTGGGCTTTTTATCAAATTTTATAACGTCCGGATACGTTGCTGAAAAAACTTTCATAATTATAGACACGCTGGCTAATGTTTAATTTTACAATAAAAATTTACTTTTGAAAAGCTGCAAAAATATGGAAAAAACAACTGTTTTATGATAATATAGCTATAATTATGAGAAAAAAAACCCGCTTAATAATACTGCTTGTTTGCGTGGCCTGCTTTTTTGTTATAGCCCCGATTTTAGTGCTTTATTCCATGGGATACAGGTTTGATTTTGAAAAGATGGAAATTACATCAACTGGAGGCATTTATGTGAGAACATACCCTGCAGCCGGAGAGATCATTGTTGACTCTAAAATTACAGAAAAACCTGGCATGTTTTCAAATTCAATTTTTGTGCAAAGCTTGCTGCCCAAAGACCATACTGTTTTAGTCGAAAAAAGCGGTTATTATGATTACTTGAAAACCATACCTGTACAGAAAAACCAGGTTACGAAGTTGGAAAATGTGCTTTTGATCAAAAAAAATATGCAGTTTGAAGTCCTCACAGACTTGACTACACAGACAGGTAAAACGACCCAAGGTTTACCTTCCCCCTTCAATAAGCAAGAAAAATTTATTATAAAAAATAACAATCTGTATTACTCCGATGCCCCGGAAAACTCTGGGTTACCCGCTGTCCAGAAATCAACCCCTGTCTTAAAAAAAATACTTGCATTTGCTTTGCAAAACAATAATATCATATGGATAGGCACTGACGGGTTTCTTTACAAATCTGACTTGGCAAATTTAACCGCTAGCCCAATAAAACTTATTTTAACTCCGATAAAAATAGTCAAAACCGGCTCTTATAAAATAATAAACAATAACAGCAATATCTTCATTAATAACAACAGCAATCTCCTGTTTTTAAATACAAAAACAAATAACCTAGATAATTTTGATGCTCCCGTCAAAGACGCGAAAATTTCTCCGGATGGCGCAAGTATAATCTTTTATAACGATAATAATATTTACGTTTCACTAATTTCAACTGCGGCTCCCCAAAAAAATATTTTATACAAATCATCTGGAAAGATTACCGACTGTTTGTGGCTCAATAATAACTACATTATTTTCGCTGCCGGAAACAAAATCGCAATTTCTGAAACTGATTACCGCGGAAATATTAATTCAGAAATTTTACCTCAGACAATAGTTATATCCCCGGGCAAAGAAATCGATATTGAAAATCCTCAAATATTTTTTAACCAACAAGACGGCAAACTTTATATTCTGACAAACAAAATATTGATGTCATCAGAAAAAATAACTCCGTAATAAAAACAAAAAGCCGCTGGGTTCCTTTCAGGACAAGCGGCTTTTTGTTTTTATGGTTTTTGAGGTTCTGTCTGCTTTTTATATTCCTCTCCATTTTCCATTTTACAGACATCTTTGAATGGACAATAGTTGCACTGCCAATTGCGCGGGTAATCGGCCAATCGCGCCGGCAAAATATTTTTTTCTACCTGGTCTTTCAGAGCATTAAACTTGTCCATGAGTGATTTGCAAAGGGCTTCGTCGTAGTCAATAAAGAATTCCTTCATTTCCTGCTGGTCTTTATCTATATAAAGAAGGATTCCTTTTTTAATATTAAAAAAATGCAGGTAAAGCTGTATTTGATAGACATTTTCCTCTTTGGGAGCCGACATATTCCTGAAAATCATGCTGTTTATGCTTTTTATATCCAATACATAGTTTTCATTTCCAACACATAAAATAGCGTCTGCCCTGCCGGAGATTATTTCCTGCGAAGGAATTGGAATTTCTGTGACAACGCCTAATCTCAATCGGTATAAAATATTAAAAATGGATCTGTGGATATTTTCTCCGCGCTCGAATATACGCAAAATCCTGGCATCCATAGGCTCGCGGGGCGCATTTTTAAATTTAAAAAAAACAGACCGCGGACATTTGCCTGCATCTGTAATATAAAATTTTGTCTGATCCTTATTTTTCTGGTTCTCCAAATAAAACTGGTCGATAAGTTCTTTTAACATATTAGTATTTTATCATTTCAAAAAATATATGCAATAGGCAAAAATGTAAAAAAGAGCCCAACGAAACTGCAATCGTCGGGCCTGTGGTTTTCTGAAAAATGTTGCTTGCGCGGATCACTCCACAAAGGAAGCTTTCACTTCGCAAACCATGGAATGGTCTTCCCGGTGAATTTGGATTCAATTACCATGGTAGGCCGGTCTTCTTTGGTGATCTTGCCGGCGCATCTTGCTTCGACACCGAAGATTCTCGCCAAATTGACGAACTTCAGCTCGTAAGCGGCGTCGATCACCGCAAGCGCCCCTTGTCCGCCATGCCAGGTTTCGTAGCATTCCTCATCGCTCATGCCGCGCCATTTAGCGCACTGCTGCATAATCTCCGGCGGTTCCCACAGATTGTCGAGATGCGCCGAAAGTCCTCTCGGGAAGAGAATATCCTCGGCAAACTTCGACTTGATGGCCCCGCCCGTCACATGCACGATTAGATACATCGGGACAAGCGGATTGAAGTCTTCAGCAAACCAACCATTGGCGGTTGCCAGGAATTTGTCGTAGAGAACGGCATGCGTTGCCGCCTTTTTGACAGCCTCCTTGGCCTCAGGACAAGAGAGCGACCCGAATGCCATAACAATGGCCTTACGCGCCGAACTGATGCCGTTATTGCGCAGGCCCAGTTCGCGCAGAGCCATGACCACCATGCCTTCTTGAATCTGATCGCCGGTGATGATGGTTCTGGGGTTATAAGCGCCGATGGCGACCCCTGACCAGAGATACTTTGCGAGAGCCATTGTGTTTGGCGAAGTTACACAGCCCGGAAGTTCTGCGGTTTCACCTTTGAACATGATGAGCTGTTGCTCATTTGCGATCCGCTGAACACTAACCATCATGGCACGGAACGCATCGTTGACCGGCTGGCCGCGTTTGCCGATGGTTTCCGTATCCAGGTTGTTAACCAAGACCAGCGGAATTCCGCCCCAGCGTGTGATGTCTCCGCATACCATCGCAATCCAGCCATAAGCCGCGTTGTCATAGTCGCCGGCGGCGTCAACCAGCACTACCTTGGTCCCATCGCCATCAGGAGTGGCGTCCAGCCAACAGTCTTCGGGTATTCCCTTCAGCCGGAAACCTCGGGGACCCCGGAAATGGCCGCGGGAAAAATCCCGCACCTCAACGTACCGAGAGTTTCCGTAAGTTGTTCGGCAGAGATTACCGGCAAAGCGGCTGAATGTGTCTCCTTCAACCACGTTTACTCCATCTTGGGTGTACTTAGTTTCTACAACGCCATTCGCGCTATTCATGACCCACCTCCACTTAGCACCACCGGAAAAAATCCGAACTGTTCGGAATTAAATTTTTCAGGTGCTGATTAGATATTACCAATTGTGAAAAAATAAGCAAGATAAAAAAAGCCGGGAAGCTGTACGCTACCCCGGCGACTGACTATCCTTCTAAGGATACCTTTGTTTTATATTGAAAGAGCTTTGTTAGTGCCTGAAGTGCCTGATCCCGGTGAAGGCCATGGCGATGCCGTATTTGTCGCACACGGCAATCGTTTCGCTGTCCTTCTGACTGCCGCCGGGCTGGATTATGGCTGTCACACCAGCCCTTGCCGCAGCTTCAGGTCCGTCCGGGAATGGGAAGAAGGCATCGCTGGCCAACACCGCGCCCCTGGCCCGATCACCTGCCTTCTTAATGGAGATTTCAACCGAGTCCACGCGAGACATCTGCCCCGCGCCAACTCCCACAATCGTGTTTCCTCTGCCCAACACGATAGCGTTAGACTTGACGTGCTTGCAGACAACCCAGGCAAACTTCAGTGCCTCGATTTCCTCTGCAGTCGGCTCGCGCTTCGTCACGGTCTTCAGGTTGGCGAACTCCTCCTCTTGCGTCAGCCTATCGCAGGACTGCGTCAGCACGCCGCCCGGAATTGTGCGAGCGTCGCGCCATATAGCTCGCTTTCCGAGGCTGAGGATGCCATCTGCACCGGTAGGCCCACCAGTCTCGACCACGATGACTTCCTTGCCCCATTTCTTTTTCGTTGTCAGTATTTCCAGGGCGCCAGGAACAATCGCGAGTACGACAATTGCGTCGAGCTTGAAGCCCTTCACTGCCAGCATCGCCTCAGCGATCCTTTCGTCCAATATGCCATTCAATCCAAGTACTCCACCGAAGGCCGAAACCGGATCACCAGCATAAGCCGCCTGATAGGCCGCAAGTAAGCTATCCGCAACTGCTACACCGCAAGGATTGCGGTGTTTGACGATACAGGCCGCAGGTCGCGGGAATTCCTTGACAACTTCGAACGCGGCATCCATATCCATCAGATTGTTGTAGCCCATCTCCTTGCCCGAGGCTTTGCGACCATTGGCCGCACATGGTTCGTCGGAAGGCAACGCATACAGCGCAGTGTCTTTCTGATGCGAATTTTCGCCATAGCGAAGGGCCTGTTTCAGGGTCGCGTGCAGGGCGAAGGTGGCCGGCGGGCCTGCTTGGCCCTCAACCTCCAAATACCTGCAGATGGCCGCGTCATAGCGGCTGGTCATAGCAAAGACCTTGGCCGCGAGCTCCATTCGCGTTGCGAGCAGGGTGTTGCCGCTATTGGCTCGCAATTCCACCAGTACACTGGCGTAGTCGCCCGGATCACAGACAACGGTCACGAATTCCGAGTTCTTTGCGGCAGAACGCAGCATGGCCGGGCCGCCGATATCAATCTGCTCGATTGCATCGGCGAATGTACAGCCTGGCTTAACCACTGTCTCTTCGAAAGGATAGAGGTTGACCACGAGCAGATCAATCTCTCCGATTCCATTGGTAGTTGCCTCGGCTTCGTGCTTTAGATTACCGCGCCTCTTCAACAGCCCTCCGTGAACCTTGGGATGCAGCGTTTTGACGCGGCCATCCATGATTTCCGGAAAGCCTGTCAGTTCACTGACATCCCTGACATTGACTCCGGCGGCGCGCAAAGAACTGGCTGTTCCGCCTGTGGAAAGCAACTCTATGCCCATCGCTACAAGCGCCTGGGCAAACTCGACGATGCAGGCCTTATTGGAGACGCTCAATAGCGCCCTCGCGATTTTCGCACTCATGGCTCTTCCTCCCTCCAGTCTTGTTTGACTCAACGTACAACAGCAAGAGAACGCCTCAAGCTGCCATTCTAAATTTACACTAAACTATAAAAAATACAAGTTAAACAAAAAGTCGCCATTTCTGGCGACTTTTTTATTATCTTTTTGCCCTTCGACAGGCTCAGGACCTGCGCTATCTCTTGGCCCACTGCGGAGCTCGTCTTGCTCTTTTCAGTCCAAATTTCTTTCTTTCCCTCATTCTTGGATCCCTTGTCAGAAATCCTGCCTTTCTCAAGCGTTTTCTGAAGTTTTGATTGAAATCTACCAATACTCTGGCTGTCCCATGCCTTATAGCTCCTGCCTGTGCTCTGTGCCCTCCGCCTTTCACCTTGACTATTATCCTGAACTTATCCAGGCATTTCATTTTTTTCATTGAAGCAACGGCTGTTTCCTGGTCTTCCTGTGTCTGGAAATATTGCTGATATGGCTTGTTGTTTACTATGAATTCTTTGTCTCCTTTTGTGAAAAGACGCACGCGGGCAACCGCTGTCTTTCTCCTGCCAATTGCTTCAAAATAGCGGTCTGATTTGCCGGCCGTCTCTTTTATTGTTTTTGCAATCTCTTTTGAAATGTCATCTTCTCCTATATCCTCTGACAAATTCTGCTCAATTTCAATAACGGGGGCTTTGATTTCCTCCTTATTTACTGCAGCTTCAGTGACGGCAGGTGCGTTTTCTTCCTTTTTTTCTTCTACTTTTGTAGTTATTTTTTTAGTTCTTGGCATATTACTCAAATCTTAATCTTTTAATTTGTCTTGCCCTTAATTTATTTTTTTGGAGCATGCCCATTATGGCGTTTCTTAAAACTTCTTTGGGTCCTCTTTTGATTAAAAACTCTTTTAACGTCTTCTTCTTCAAGTTTCCTAAATATCCCGTATAATGAAAATAATTTTTGTTTTCCAGCTTATTGCCGGTAAATTTCATCTTGTCGACATTTTTTACAACAACAGTGTCCCCTACATCTTTATAGGGAACGTAATTAGGCTTGTTTTTCCCGCGGAGCAAAACAGCTACCTCGACAGCCAGTCTGCCCAAGGATTTGTTTTCCGCATCTACTGTAATGATTTTTCTTTGTATTTGCTCTGTAGTTTTCATTATAATTTCTATTTTACAAACTCAATAATTGCCATATGAGCTCCGTCTGAATTACGGGGTCCTAATTTTATAATTCTGGTATATCCTCCTTGTCTCTCTTTATATTTGGGGGCAATATTATCAATTATTTTCTTTGTCATCTCCGGAGTCAAATCCCGCGCCAATAATCTGCGATTTGCCAAATCAATATTTTTGGCTTTCGTAATCATTTTTTCAGCAATAGATCTTAATTCTTTTGCTTTGGCTTCTGTAGTTTTTATTTTTTCGTGCAACAGAAAATTATTCACTAATACTCTTAACATCAGCTTTCTCGGACCCACCTTCATTGAAAATTTTCTGCCTTTGTTCAGCTTACGCATGTTATTCTTCTCCTCTTAATTCTAGGCCTAACTTCTTTAATTTTCTTTTTATTTCTGAAATTGCTTTGTCCCCCATGCCCTCTAACTCAGCTAAACTCTTTTCTGATTTTTTAACAATTCCGCCTACGGTTTTTATGCCATTGCTCAACAGGGCATTAACCGTTCTGCCGGTTAATTTCAAATCCTCGACTACTAATTTAGTCACATCTTCTTGGACTTCGGGGACTTTTTCAGAGGGTTGCCCTTCGGTCTTTTCCTTTTTCCCTTCACCCGCCTTGCCCTCAAAAATAATATTAAAATGTTTTATTAAAATATCACAAGCTTCAAAAAAGGCTTCCTCCGGAGTGATTGTGCCGTCGGTTTCAATTTCCAAACTTAATTTATCAAAGTCTGTCCTGTCTCCAACGCGCATATTTTCAACTTGGAAATTTACATTTCTTATTGGGGTGAATATGGCATCCACTGCAATAGCTCCAATTTCTGCTTTCTTTGTTTTTATTTGGTCTCTTGGCACGTATCCAATTCCTTTTTCAACTAAAAGCTCAATATTTAATTCTGTTTTTTTGTCCGTAATTGTAGCGATGTGCAAGTCAGGATTTATTAATTTTATCTGTGAAGGATATTCGAAATCAGATCCTTTTACTTCGCTGTCTCCCTTTACTTTTAACTGGACTTTTTGCGATTCTCCTTCAAAAATCTTGAATCTTAAATTTTTTATATTCAAAAGTATCATTATGGTATCCTCTAAAACACCGGAAATTGTTGAAAATTCATGCGGGACTCCTTTTATTTTAACTTCAGTGACAGCCGCTCCCTGCAAAGAGGACAATAAAACTCTCCTCAAAGCGTTGCCAATGGTAACGCCGTATCCCGGGTATAATCCTTCTACCTCAAAAACCGCCTGGTTTTTCTTCTTTTGAATTACTTTTGGAGGCAATGGAAGAGGAATCATTTTTTATTAGCTTTTAACCCGCAGATATCAGTCCCTCGGCACTGCTCGGGACTATCACCCTGAAGGCTAAAATCTAAAATTAACGTGAATAAAACTCGAATATTAATGAAATTTCTGCCGGAGGCTTGACTTCATCTAAGTTCGGCTCCCCGATAGTTTTTGCTTCTAATTTTTCTTTATTAAGCGACAGCCATGCCGGCACTTCTTTTCTCTTCAGTTCATTTGCTAATTCTTTGAATATACCTTTTGCTTTTTTATTTTCTTTTATGGCAACTGAATCGTCTTTTTTGACTTGGTAAGACGGTATATTAACTGGCTTGCCGTTTATCAAAAAATAGCTGTGAGATACTAGCTGCCTTGCCTGCACTCTGGACTTCGCAAATCCTAACCTGAAAATAACATTATCCAATCTTTTTTCTAATCTTCTGATAAGTTCAGCTGACACATCGTCAACCTTATCCATCTTTTCAAGCGTTTCTTTTACATATCTTTTAAATTGCCTTTCAGAAAGTCCGTACCACTTTTTTAAAGTTTGTTTTTCCTCCAATGATTTTTTATATTCTGACGGAGTACCGCCCCTTCTCTTTTTTTTGGGTCCCGGGGTCGACGGTCTTCTCACCATGGCGCATTTTTGCGAAAAACAACGATCGCCCTTCAAAAAGAGCTTTTGTCCCAACCGTCTGCAAGTTTTACATTGATCGTATTGCATAAGACTTTTGACTTAATTTATACTCGTCTTACTTTTTTCTGCCTGCATCCGTTATGCGGAAGGGGCGTTATGTCTTTTATAGAAACAACATTCAATCCCTGCGTTATTAATGTTCTTACGGCAGATTCGCGGCCAGCTCCGATGCCTTTGACCAGAACTTCTATCTTATCAACAATGCCCATTTTTTTACAGATATTCGCTATGGTTTCTGCCACTCTCGACGCAGCAAAAGAAGTTGACTTTTTAGTTCCCTTAAACCCGACTGAGCCGGCCGACTTCCATGCTAAAACCTGGCCCTTTGAATTGGTAAGGGTTAGTATTGTATTGTTATAAGAAGAAGAAATATAAATTTTTCCAGTCTGGACTCCGGCTACAGTTGGCTTTGTTTTAACTTCTTTTCCAACTGTTTTATCAATTTTCTCCTGTTCTTTTATTAATTCTTCTTGATTTGTTTCGATAATATGCTTTTTCCCCATGATTTATGAACGAAGTGAATAAATCATCCTGAGCCCCGCGGGGCGAAGGATATATACTAATTTTGGTGTATCCCTCGCTATGCTCGGGATAAGTGTTCGCTACGCTCCTTTATGTCGGCGCTGCCGGCGGTTTCCTGCCAGAACCCATTGTTTTTCTGACGTTTCCTCTTACTGTCCTGTTATTTGTTTTTGTTCTCTGCCCCCTTACCGGCAAACCCTTGATATGCCTGTATCCGCGCCATGTTCCGATATCTTTCAATCTTTTTATATTTACCATAATTTGCCTTCTCAAATCGCCTTCAATCTTATATTTTTTTTCAATAAATTCTTTTAAATCGTTGACTTCTTTCGGATTTAAAGCAGATGCTTTTTTGTTTATATCTATTTTTAATTCATCTAAAATTTTTCTACTCAAAGACCTGCCTATCCCATAAATATAGGTTAATGAAATTTCTATTCTTTTGTTTTCGGGTATGTTTACCCCGGCAATTCTTGGCATGATTTTAAATTATCCTTGTCTCTGTTTGTGTTTTGGATTCTTTTTGCAAATAACGTAAAGCCTTCCCTCTCTTCTGACGATTTTGCAATCATTACATATTTTTCTGATTGACGGCCTGACTTTCATAATTGGAAAAAAATATAAAATTATTATCCCCTTCTCTATAAAAAAAGAAAAATCTAAAAAGTTTTTAGTTTTTATTTCTTTATTTTTTCTATTTTAATCTATATACAATTCTGCCCTTTCCTTCGTCATAAGGAGTCATTTCTACAGTAACCCTGTCTCCCGGTAAAATGGTAATTCTATTCATCCTCATCTTTCCCGACAGAAATCCTAAAATCTCTTTTCCATCGCTTAATGCTATCTTAAAAAAAGCATTTGGCAAAGCTTCTGTAACCCTTCCTTCTTTTTTAATGACTTGATTGTTTTTTCCCTCTTTTGGGGCCATTTGTATATAAAGGATATTAAATCCTTTGTTGTCTGGCGGGAGTTCAGCCTTCGCCAAAAGCGAAGCTGCCTCCTCGTCGTTCGAAAATACAAATATGCTTATTTGTATTTTTCTCACTATCCTCGACAATAATAGTATATTAGCAAATTAAGTTTAAAAGGTCAAGTCTTTATTGGAATTTCAGTTCTATATTGACTGCGTTCTGATTATTTGGGGCTGAAGCTACCCAAAATGGCCAGAAATTTATTTGGATTTTAGAGGCCTGATCTCCTAAGCTGCTATTTATGGTTTCTTTTATTTGATCGGCATTCTCGCCAAGCATTGACAAAGACAAGGAATTTTTATCAATATTCTTATAAGTGCCTGATGAAAAATCTAAATTAAGAGTTGCTTTTCCGCCCGAGACATCTACTGTACTGGCTGAATAATTTATCTTAAAGCTGCTGTCCAGCAAAGTTTTCCCTTCCGGCATTTGAGAAATAATATAATTTTTTGCAAATTGATCTAAATCAGATTTTTTGAAGACCAAAGCGCTTGCCTGAACTGACACATGGTAATTGAAATTATCTGTAACTGTCCCGGATTTTATCGGGGTTGAAGCGTCGGTAACAATAGATAAAACTGCATTATCTAATAATATATAATCAGATGAAATCTGGCTTTTTAAAGCAGATATCGCATCAGATGTTGTTTTTTGGGTTAAAACATCTTTAGCTCCCTGGATGTCGTCGTCTGTTACTTTTTTAACTTTGCCGGTATAGCCACCTGTCATAGCACTGGTAGATGTGGCATAAATGCTGTAATAATAAGAAGTTCCTTTCAGTCCGGGTATCGAAAAATTAGACGGAGCTATATTATAATCGCTTCCACCCTCGACAGCCTGGACTTGTGTCTGAACTGATCCAGGCGTAATTTTACTCCCGGATTTTTTGGCTGCCGGAATTACAATTTTTTGCAAAGCAACAAAAAGTTTACCGGAGTCAGACATGAAATGCGTGCCTGCTTTAAAAGTAAAAGGCATTGGCGGATCATATTTATTGTATATTGTTATGGTTCCCTGAGCCTCGCCTCCGTTTGATGCATTTCCGGTAGCCGGAAAATCTTGCGAATTTGTTTTAGTTGCCTGAAAATACTGGGCCGGAATAACAGCCTTGGCAAGATCTACCGAAGTCACTGATTTATCAGCTACTATCGTCTGCTGGAAACTCAATGTATCTACTTTCGGCCAAATGGCGATAGTGGCTTTGGGCAGCTTGAAAAACAAATATACGCCGACAACAAGTATAACTATTAAAATGCAAATTGAAACTGACCACCAAACAGAATGGCCTTCTTTCTTGTGGCGGCCTTGGTGTTTTATCATTTCGGCATCTTGTGGTTCTTTTTGCCGTCTTTGGCGAGATTCGCTTGAGGCTGCTGCTTTATGAACTATCTTAGGAGGCCTGATATCGTAGATTTTTTTTGCCATTTTATTAATTTATAATTTTTAATTTCTATTAAATTCCTAATTGATAATTGAAAATTTAATGAAAACTAGAAATTGAAAATTTATTCTAATATCGCTTTAATTCTGCGAACTCCTGAGGATGAACTTTCCTCCTTTTGAATTCTAAAATGCCCCAAAATTCCTGTTCTTCCAACATGAGGCCCGCCGCAAATTTCCCTGCTGACTGCATTGTCGCCGGAGCCGATAGTATAAACTTTTACCTTTTCTCCGTATTTTGACTCAAAAACTCCCATAGCATTCAATTCTCTGGCTTTTTCCAAAGACATTTCTTCGCAGCTTACGGGTAAATCTTTCTTTATTATACCATTTACAAAATTTTCCACATCTTTTAGTTGTCCACCGGTCATTTTTTCTTTGTAAGAAAAATCAAACCTCAGTCTTTCGGCGGTAATATTGCTTCCTTTCTGATAAACATCTTCTCCTAAAACTTTTCTCAAACCGGCAAGCATTAAATGAGCAGCCGTGTGCAATTTTGTAGTTTCTAAACTCGCATCAGCCAGCCCGCCCTTGAACATTCCTGCCCCGGCCGTCCTTGAAAGCTCCTGATGTTTTTCCAATTCTTTTTTAAATTCTTCAATATCAATTTTCAAGCCTTTCTCTCTTGCCAGTTCTTCCGTTATTTCAATGGGAAATCCATAGGTTTGATAGAGATTAAAAGCATCTTTACCGGACACAGATTCCAATTTTCCGAATTCCCTCAAACCGTTATCCAAAGTTTTTTCAAACTTTTTTCCTTCTTGTCGCACAATGAAAATAACCCCATCCTCGTTCTCCGCCAATTCCGGACAAGCATCTTTATAAATTGCAACAACTGATTTTATCAGATAAGTTAAAAAATCCTCTGGCATTTGCAAAATCCTCCCGTATCTGATTGCTCTCCTTAATAATCTTCTCAGAATATAACCTTGTTCAACATTTGAAGGCACAATTCCTTCAGATGCCAAAAATACAGATGCCTTGGCATGGTCAGCTAAAATTCTGAACAATTTTTTGTTGTCCTCGTATTTTTTCCCGGATAATTCTTCAATTTTTTTTATAATAGGTTCAAATAAATCGGTTTCATAAACATTTTCTTTTCCATTTAAAACAGCTAATGTCCTTTCCAAACCCATCCCGGTATCAACATTTTTCTGGCTAGCCCCTAAATAATTACCATTTTCGTCTTTGACATATTGCATAAAAACATCGTTCCAGATTTCAACCCAATTTTTATCTTTCGGGTCATAAACTTTCGGTGCCGGCTTGTCGTTCAGCTTCCAATAGAACATTTCCGTATCCGGACCGCAAGGACCGGTTTTTCCTGCCGGGCCCCACCAATTATCTTCCTTGGCCAGAAAAGCAATCCTTTCTTTTTTTACGCCCAGGCTTTCCCAAATTTTTGCGGATTCTTCGTCTTTTGGCGCATTTTTATCGCCGGCAAAGCATGTAAATGCCAGTCTCCCCAACGGAATCCCTAGTTCTTTGGTTAAAAATTCAAAACTCATTTTCATTGCATCTTCTTTCCAATAGTCTCCCAAAGACCAATTTCCAAGCATTTCAAAAAAAGTCACATGGGTATCGTCGCCGACATCGTCAATATCTCCGGTTCTTATGCATTTTTGCGAACTAGTCAATCTTTTCCCCTCCGGATGTTTTTGGCCCAGCAAATAAGGTACCAACGGATGCATTCCTGCTGTAGTAAACAAAACCGTCGGGTCATTTTCCGGAATCAAAGAAGCGCTGGGGATTATCTTATGCCCATGCTTTGCGAAAAAATCTAAAAACTTCTGACGCAATTCAGACGACTTCATATTTATTATTTTACATTAAAAAATAGTTTCGCGCAACATCCAAAAACCGCCTCTCAGCGGTTTTACAAATTAAATTTATGTGTACCTGTCTGCAACAACTGTCGCGGCGAATGAATGCGGTTTTATTCTTGCTTCAAAGCCATTGCTTTTGATCAAACCGACCACTTCTTTTATCATTTCTTTTGTTTTGCCGTGCTCGCCCACATCAGCGTGGATATATTCAAACTGATAATTGAAATTATAATTTAATTCTTTATTTTTATTTTCCAAAACTTCCCTTAAAAGAAGGGCTAATTCACAGGATAAATAAACCTCCTGCAAGATCCTGTTTTTCCAGACAACAAACCTTTTCAAAAATTCTTCCGGATAATGCATTTTTTTAAGAAAAAACCTGCCGCCAAAGCCCTTTCTTAAAATAACGATGGCAATCGGAAAAAATGGCTTTTCAGATGACGGCGAATCGCATCCGACCACAACTTCATAAGAGCTCTCCGGAGATTCCTGCATATAGCCAAAAATTTCATTTATGACCTGCTCAAAGCTTAAATCACCCTTGCTGGGGCTAAAAAATTTTCCGTTTTGTATTTCGTCTGACATATATCCTCCACAATACAAAAAATTTATATTCCTGTCAACTTCCGCTGTTTTCTCCGGTGTGCAAAAAAAACCAGCGCTAAAGCACTGGGAATATGAAGGAACGACTGGCGCGGCACTAAGCCGCCATCACGCAAACTTTGCAGTATTTCTCTCCAATCATTTGTTAGCCCGGGAGAGATATGCGTGACAGACAGTCCTCTTTTGAGCGGAATTCCCTCAGGTTTTCTTTTCGCTCGCCGCTACTGAGAAAACGCGGCTAGAGAGAACCCCCTCAAAAGAACTACCAATCGTTCCAACCTTGAATGTCAAATGACAGCTAGGGCGGTTGGCGCGGAATCTCTCGGACCCCACATCATATTATGAGCCCAACTTCGCGGGAGGCTCATGCCACAAATGTGCTTGTAAGCACGCCAACCGCCCGGATATCTTTTTTTTACACCTTTTCACAAGCCACGTCAATACAAAAAGACCGCTCAATATTGCAGAACGGCCTTTTTAAATATTATTTACTCCGCTGATTTTACAATTCCAATAAATTCTTTGGCATTTAATGAAGCTCCGCCAACCAACAAACCATTAGCACCAGCTTCTTTTAAATAACTACCGGAATTATCGCTTTTCACACTCCCCCCGTAAAGTATTCTTGTTCCAGTTTTAACAAATTTTCTTATAAAATCAATTGACTCTTTGGTTTCGTCAACCCCGCAATTATCCCCCGTTCCAATAGCCCAGACAGGTTCGTATGCTATAACTACATCTGCGGTAATCCCCCCTAAACATTGCTTAATTTGGGCTTCTAAAACCTCTTGTTTTTTACCCCGGTCTTTATCTTCTTTTTTTTCGCCGACGCATAGGATAGGCGTTAATCCCGCCTGGACGGCCTTTACGAGCTTTTTATTAATTTGCTCATCAGTTTCGCCCATTCGTCTCCTCTCAGAATGCCCCAAAATAACATATTCAACGCCCATATTTTTCAGCATTAAAGCTGAAATTTCGCCTGTGTAAGCTCCTTTTTCCTCATAGAAACAATTCTGCGCTCCCAAAATTAAACCCTTTAAAAGGCCTAAATATTCGTATGGCGGGCACATAACAACATCTATTTTTTTATTCAATCCGGCTATTCCTTTTTTCACTGCGCTAAAAAGAGCCTTCGCTTCTTTGGCGCTTTCCGGATTCATTTTCCAGTTAGCTACAATTAAAGATTTCATAATATTAATATATTCTATCATAAAATATCGAAATGTAAAAAAACAGTCCCGCAATCGTTAAACGATTCTGCGGGACTTCTTAACCTTCACAATCAGCGGGTCCTAGCCGCGAAGCTCGACCGTGGCGCCGAGAGGCACCGTGGCGCCGTAGGCCAACGGAATCCTGGTGCCATCGTCGCGGATGATGAACATGCGAATCACCGCGCGCAGCTTCGGCTCGCGCTTTGCCAACTGGCGCTCACGTTCTGCGGCCTTGCGCTGGCGGTACTCATCATCCGGATCCCACCCAGCGGCCGTCGATGGCGCGTCCCAGTCGATCTGTGGCTGACGGCTGGCAGCCAATGGCGCGTCCCAGTCGATCTGTGACCGGCGACTCCGCAGGCGGCTGATGATAACTGCGGTGGCGATACCAGTGCCAACCAAGAAGTTGAAACCGAGAATCAACGCAACGTAAACCATGGCCATCTCCTTGTTTTAGTTTACAAACTGCGAAGTTAATCGCAGACCAAAACACAGTGTTTTGATACTGATATTGTATAACATAAATAAAAATTTGTCAATATTAATGTATTCTATAAAAAATTGTAAAAAATAGCCCCGCAATCGCTTGGTGCGACTGCGGGGTCTACGGCAAAAAAGGGATGTATCAAGCCGGTATGCCGATGTCTAGCCGGCGGCTCGGTTTGCTACCCTTAGCAACCAGAAACTCGCGCTCCTCTTTACTTATCGGCCGTTTGGAAGCAGGCTCGGGTTTAGGGCGTTCAGGAATCGGCAAATTGAAAGTCAGATAAACCCTATCCCCGAAACCGTTGCCTTCTCCCCATGGCTCAGCACAATTGGCACAAAAGCCGAGCATGCGATCTGATGTGTCTTCCAAGATGAATGTACTCGCCTTACATGGCACAAAAGGACAGCCCTGAGCCTGGCAGGCATGATCTGATTTCTGATCACGCTCTAAAACAATTAAAGCCATAAATCCTCCTCCATTTCTGCGGGCTCAAACTGAAACAAAACCCTTAACTCCACATTTTAAAACACTTAAACGCCCTAAAATGTGGAGTCAAATATAAAAATTTTAAAGAACAATGGTTAAATATTAATTTATAAATATTTCTTTGTCAAATATATAAATCTGCAAAACAAAAGGCAGCACAACGCGCGCTGCCCATAAACAAAATACTAGCTTCCTAGTTGGAGCAAGCCAGTCCCAGGTGGAGTTTCCTTCCCTCCGTGCGGGCCGTCAACACCCTTCGCATCTTCGCAAATGCGACCCCAACCTTCTCCGAGTCTCCCGCGCAGGTTCCGCAGAACCAAGCCGCGTTAGCTTCATCGGTTAACTGGATGCTGACTGACGAACTGCCACAGCCCTCGCAGGCCTCATGTTGAGACCCGGGAACGGTCGTATTCAAAACGGATATCGCCATCTTTAGCTCCCTTCCTAGGACTTATCTTTTTTCGCCCACGCGTCGAAAAAAGATTTTGTCCCCGCGAAAAAACATATAAATGCTCTTTAGCGGGGACAAAAATAAGTTTTCAAAGTCCGAATTTATATTTATATTGTATCATATTAATCTATTTCTGTCAATACAACCGGCCCGTTTTTGGTAATAGCAAGCGTGTGTTCAAAATGAGCTGAAAGAGAGTCGTCTTTTGTCTGGTAACCATAACCGTCTTTGGATCTTTTTATCTGCCAGTCGCCCATTGTTACCATCGGTTCAATGCAAATTACCATTCCTTCAGCCAGTTTTTCTCCTGTCCCCCTTTTCCCGAAGTTTGGGATTTTCGGGTCTTCGTGGACGTTTTTTCCGATTCCGTGGCCGCACAAGTCCCTTACAACTCCAAATCCCTGGTCTTCAATAAATCTGCCGACGGTGTTTCCAATATCTCCAATTGTATTTCCAATTTTTGCTTTTTTAATTCCTAACCTTAAAGATTTTTTTGTAACATTCATCAGTCGTTTTGCCTCAAAGGAAACTTCTCCGACAGCAACTGTTATTGCCATATCTGTATTGTAACCATTATATAAGACTCCAAGGTCTAATTTTAATATATCGCCATTTTTCAAAACATAATCTGAAGGAAACCCATGCACAATATTTTCATTTACCGAGGCGCAGAGAGAATAAGGAAAGCCGTCATAACCTTTGAAAGCCGGTTTGCCCCCAAAAGACAAAATAAGAGCCTCTGCGGCTCTGTCTAATTCTAAAGTTGTAATTCCGGGTTTAGCCATTTTCTCTAATTCCTTTACAACGGTGGCTAAAATTTTTCCGCCTTCTTTTATTATTTGAATTTCTTTTTCTGATTTGATTATTGTCATTTTATAGAATTCAAAACGTTTTTATGGACATCTGCCACAGTTTGTTCCCCGTTCACTTTATGCAGATGCACGCCGTATTTTTGTATAATCTCTATTACTGGAAAAGTTTGCTCTTTAAAAACTTCCAATCTTCTTTTAATTGATTCGGGGTCATCTAAACCTTTTCTTCTGACTAAATCTGAGCCGTCCAGGGGACATTTTGTCAGTTTTTCTGTTTCAGGACTGAATAAAATTGAATGGCGGATTAATTCACAAATTCTTCTGTGAGAATTCCTGAAAATTGTAGTTTCGGCTTTTATCTCAAGTAATATAAATCTGATATTCTTTATGCCATAAAGCTTTTTCAAAATAGGTATTTCTTTTTCTGCTTCATAAACAGTTCTCGGAGAGCCAGAAAAGATAATAGATTTTCCTTCTTCGGCCAATTCCTTTATTTTTTCTTCCATCAGAAAAACAACAAAAGGCGGGCTGTTAAGTTCTCCTGTGTTCCATAGTTTTTTTTCGTCTTTAACTTTATAGCTTTTGCCTTCTATCTTAAAAACTTTTTCCGGACTTTCCTTATTGAAACAAGCTTCTATAACTTTGCTGGACTCGAAATGATAATATCCGGTTTTATCAGATAAAAGTTCTGCCTGGGTTCCTTTGCCGGCTCCGGGAGGGCCAAATAGCATTATAGCTTGTTTAGGCATAGATTAGAATGTCTCGTATTCGCGCATTTGCAATTGCGCATTAATTTGCCTTACTGTGTCTAAAACAACGCTCACAACGATCAAAAGCGAGGTTCCTCCAACCAAAAATGTAAATCCGGTCACGCCCGTAAGGCCTGCAACAATTGACGGCAATATTGCTATTAATCCTAAAAATATTGCGCCTGTAAACAACACTCTGTTTAAAATGTGTTTTACGAAAATAGCAGTTGATTGTCCCGGCCTTACTCCCGGCACAAACCCGCCCATTTTCTGCAGGTTTTCAGCGATTGTATTCGGATCAAAAGTTACTGCGGTATAAAAATATGTGAAAAGAATAACTAATAAGAAATATAGAACTCCGTGTATCCAAACATTGTTAAAAAATACGCCGATGTTTGTGGCTACGCTGCCAACCATCCCTGAATATGTGCCAAAATAGCTGGCTATCATTCCCGGGAACAAAAGTATAGACAAGGCAAAGATAATTGGTATAACTCCGGCCGGATTAACGCTTAACGGCAAATAAGTTGAAGTTCCTCCATACATCTTCATGCCTCTGACTCTCTTTGCGTAGGAAACCGGAATATTTCTGCGAGCTTCGGTAATCAAAACAACTCCGGCAACTATAACTATAGAAAGTACAAAAAATGCGACATAAGAAGGAATCTGAGCGGGATTATAAGTCGAAAATGTCTGAAAAATATTAATTGGAACTCTTGCAACTATACCGGCAAAAATCAATAAAGAAATACCGTTGCCCATTCCCTGTTCAGAAATTATTTCACCAATCCACATTAAAAACATTGCTCCGGCCGTGATTGTTAAAATAGCTGAGATCATAACCGGTAATGAAAGCCCGGAAATAATGCCCTCTTTCGCAAAAACTATAAGCATTCCATATCCTTCAAATGCAGCCAGTGGAATTGTAAGCAATCTTGAATATTGGTTGAATTTTTGCCTGCCGGCTTCTCCTTCTTCCTTATAAAGCTTTTCCAGACCCGGAAAAATCATTGTTAAAAGCTGCAAAATGATCGTAGCTGTAATATAAGGGCCTAACCCAAGCAAAACAATTGAAAAATTACTCAGGGCGCCGCCTGTAAACAAATTTAAAAGGCCAAAAACCTGATTTTGGTCAAAGAATTTTCTTAAATTTTCGGCGCCGATTCCCGGTATTGGAATATTCGCCGCCAACCGAAAAACAACAAAAAGAAAAATTACAAATAAAAATTTGGCTCTTAATTCTTTGTTCTTAAAAAGAAAAATTATTTTTTCGTACCACATGATTTGCGAAGCAAATCACCCTGAGCCCCGCAGGGCGAAGGGTATACCTTGCTTTGTTATTTAATTGAACCTCCCGCTTTCTCTACGGCTTCCTTCGCTGTTTTCGATGTTTTGCAATTTTCTACAACTAATTTTTTTGTAAGTTTGCCTGTACCTAAAATTTTAACTTTTGGCGTTCTTCCTTTCATTTTACTAATAAGCCCCTTTTTAATCAAATTTTCCGGATTTATAGTTTCGCCGTCTTTTGAAGTTTTTTCTAAAACCTCAAGATTAACCACTGCAAAATAATTGTCTATGGCAAAACTTCTGTATCCTTTCAATTTAGGATATCTTTTAATTAATGATCTGATAATAGGTTCCATTTTTCTGCCGGCTCTTGACTTTTGACCCTTCATTCCATGGCCCGAATAAGTTCCATGTGCTCCTCCCCTGCCTACTCTTTTTTTAGCCCTATTTTTATGTTTTGGTTTTAATTCGTGAAGTTGCATAATTATGTTTTTGATTTTAACTTTTTCAGCGCCTCCATTGTGGCTCTTGCATTGTTCAATTTATTTTTTGAACCGGAAAGAATTTTTGAAGAAATATTTTTAATTCCGGCCAAATCGCAGATAGTTCTGACGGCACCTCCAGCCACCAATCCCCTTCCTTTTTTCTGTGGTTTTAATAAAATTACCGCTGGTCCGTATTTTGCCTCAACTTCATGAGGAATGGTTCCATCTATAATAATAACGCTGACTAGCTCCTTTTTGGCGCGCCTGGTAGCCTTTTCAATAGCTTGAGAAACATCTTTTCCTTTGTCTATGCCAATGCCAACTTTGCCCTTTTTGTCTCCGGCAACAACAACTGCGCGAAAACTCATTCTTTTGCCTCCGCCAGTTACTCTGGTAACTCTGGCTAAATCCAAAAGTTTTGTCTGGAACTCGTCTTTTTGCCTGTCTCTGCCAAATCCGGCCCTGCCAAAACCGGGCCTTCTCTGCCTGAAGCCATCATTTCTTTGTCCCCCTGCTCTCTGTGGAGCCGGCTGGTCGCTGCCAGTAGGAATCGGCACAAAGCCGTCATTTGCTTTTTTGTCCCCCGTGGGCGCTTCTTTTTTTATTTCTTCTGCCATGTGAAAATTTTATTTAATTCCGCAGAATTACAGCTATGTAATAAGCGGTTCTAATATTAACTTTTAAATTAGAATTGCAACCCTCCTTCCCTTGCTCCGTCGGCCAATGCCTTTATCCTGCCATGAAAAACAATTCCTCCTCTGTCAAAAACAACTTTTTCAATTTTATTTTCTATAGCTTTTTTGGCCATTAATTTACCGAGCTCTTTTGCAGCATCAGATTTCTTTTCTCCCTTTTTCAGCTTTAAGTCCTTATCTGATGCAGAAAGCAAAACTTTTGCCTTGTCATCGTCAACCAATTGGGCGTAGATATGCTGGTTTGACCTGAAAACAAAAAGCCTCGGCCTGTCTTTGGTGCCATGCATATTTATCCTTATTTTCTTATGCCTTCTTATTCTTTTGTCTTTTTTTACTGACATGATTTTCGAGCGAAGCGAGGAAATCACCCTGAGCCCGCAGGCGAAGGGTATGCCTTGCTTTTACTTGCTAGATGCTACTACTTTTTTACCTTCTTTTCTCCTGACTTTTTCTCCCTGATATCTGATTCCTTTGCCTTTATACGGCTCTGCTTTTTTCTGTTTCCTGATCAGTGCCGCAATATATCCGATCCTTTCCTTATCCGAACCGGAAACTATAATAACATTTTTTTCCACTTTAAAATCAACTCCGGGTATTTTTTTTATTTTAACAGGATTTGTAAATCCTAGGTTCAAAACCAGATTATCCCCTTCAACGTTTGCCTTAAATCCGACTCCCTCAATTTCTAATTTTTTTTCAAAACCCTTGGAAACGCCCGTAACCATATTTGATATTAAAGCCCTGTATAAGCCCCACAATCCCCTGCCTTTCTTTGAAAGCTCTGTTTTTGGAGAAACTAAAATCTTGCCGTCTTTTAATTCAACTTTGATTTCATGGTGTATAGTCTGCTTTAATTCTCCTTTGGGGCCGGAAACCTTTATTTCTTTTTCTGTGATTTCCGTTTTCACCCCCTGTGGGATTTCTATTGGTTTTTTGCCTATTCTTGACATAATTTTATATATTAATTATCCTTCGACTCCGGGCTTCGACTGAGCTCAGCCGAATGTCCTCAGGATAACCCTGAGCCTGCCGAAGGGTTACCAAATTTGGCAGATTACTTCTCCGCCCAACTTTGCTTTTCTTGCTTCTGTATTCGTCATAAGACCTTTTGATGTCGAAATTATTGATATTCCATATCCTCCACGCACTCTTTTTATTTCAGAAACTCCGTTGTAGATTCTTTGCCCGGGCTTCGAAATTCTTTTAAATCCTGCTATTGCCGGAACCCCATTATCATATTTCAAGGAAATTTTTAAAGCTTTGATCTTCTCCTTCGTGGCCTTTTTGACTTCTCCGATAAAATTTTCTTTGGATAAAATCATTGCAATTTCGTTTTTTATTTTTGAGGAAGGAACCAAAACCTCTGTCTTACCGACAGCTTGCGCATTTTTTATCTGGTTTAATATGTCTGTTATGGGATCAGTCATAGTTTTGAAATTTTTATGTTTACCAACTTGATTTTTTAATTCCCGGAATTTCTCCTTTATTCGCCAATTCCCTGAAACATATCCTGCAAAGGCCGAACGCCCTCATGAAACCGTGCCTTCTGCCGCATCGAAAACAGCGTCTGATCTTTCTGCTGGAAAATTTCGGTTTCTTTTTTGCTTTTGCTTCTTGTGATACTTTTGCCATAATTATGAGTAAGGGAGGAATGTGAAAATTTATTTTCATACTCCGACCGAGCGATTAATTATAGAAATGGCGGAGCCATTTCTATAATATTTATTTGCTTTCCTTTATAGGAAATCCTAATAATTTATATAATTCCAGCCCCTCTACTTTGCTTTTTGCATTTGTTACGATTGTCGCTTCCAATCCG